>JAICXG010000003.1 GCA_025980625.1 Chthoniobacterales bacterium | reverse complement strand
CACTACATCGGGCGAACCTTTCTCCAGCCGAGCCAGCTCATCCGCGACTTCGACGTCCGGGTAAAGCTAAATTTGATCAAGCAAGCGGTGGAAGGAAAACGGGTGGTGGTGGTGGACGATTCGATCGTTAGGGGCACGACCGCCCGCGCTCGCGTCGTCAACCTGCGCGAAGCCGGCGCGAAGGAAGTCCACATGCGGGTGAGTTGTCCGCCGCATCGCTTTGCTTGTCACTACGGGATTGATTTTCCTGATCCGCAAAAGTTGATCGCGAACCAGAAAACGATGCCGGAGATCTGCCAATACCTCGGCGTCGATAGCCTTGGATACTTGGATGTCGAAGGAATGATCCGCGCTACCGGGAAAGAGCCTAACGAATTCTGTCTTGCCTGTTTTACGGGCAACTACCCGCTCCCGGTCAATCCCGAGCTGGACAAATTCATCATGGAAAAACGCGAAGCTCGGGCCAAAGCGCTGGTTGAAGAAAAGCAACCGACACTGTTTGCCGGGCTGAAGTAATCGTCCGCAGATGATGCAGATTTACGCAGATAGGTGGCATGCATTCTTCTAGCCATCTGCGCCAATCTGCGAAATCTGCGGAAGATAAAAAGACCTAAGGCCGGGTCGGCGTTGACGTCGATCTCGGCGAACGACTGAAGCGGTCGCGTTTATCTCGATTACGAGGGAATGATTCAGGCCGCGGGAAAAAGGTTAACGAATTCTGTCTCGCCTGTTTTACCGGCAAATATCCGCTCCCGGTCAATCCCGAACTGGACAAGTTCATCATGGAAAACGCGAAGCGCGCGCCAAAGCTCTCGCCGAGGAAAACAGCCGACACTCTTTGCGGAACTGAAGTACGTTATCCGCAGATCACACAAATGGCGCAGATACACAGTCTACGTTTCCAGATCATCTGCGGCAATCCGCGACATCTGCGGACAATAAGCTTCGGGCTCATGGAAGTGGGCGAAATAGCCCTGCTGCGCCTAAAATTTCTTCGTTAAGCTAGCGTAAATAAAGCGCCCGGCGGTGTCGTAGATGTTCGAGCGGCTCACTGCTTTCGTTGAGAGCTTCTTTTACGAACGCCTCCAGTTTGGGGCGTGGCCGCCGGTCGGCGATGATGCGTTCTCATTGTTCATCGTCCTGCTGCGCTGATTCGCGCAGCTTTTCAAGAATGGCGCGTCGCTCCGTCTCGTTCAGCTTGGGCAATTGCTGCAGTGAGTCATTGAGTTCTGAATCGCAGTCGCAACACGATCTGCCCGATCTGGACATGCGGAAGCATGTCCCTCCGGAGGGTAATAATATAGATGACAAACCCTTCGGAGTATGGAAAAACAGAACAGTGACAGGGCGGCGTTAACATATGAATTGCCGATCGCGGACGGGCAATTCGGCAGCGCGATAGAAGTAGTAGCTACGCCTCAGGGGCTTGAGTTTGGGGACTACTCTCTCCTTTCTTGGCAGTGGATTTTTCGTGCTCTGACCATAGTTCTGCCCTCTGCTCCACAACTCTCCTCTCAAGATCTCGAGTCCGACAACTTAGTTCGTGAACGTGCAACTGCGCGAACACCTGAACAGTCCCGGCAATGAGCATCAATTGCACCGAAGTATGGTTTCTAAATTCTGGCCTTAATTGGCTGTTCAACACCTTCAGTAAAGCGTGGCTCTTATTCGATTCCATGTTTTCCGAAACGTGTTTATCCAAATCTAGTTTGAAGTTTCGAATATCGTGGACGCAAAAATTTCTAAGCTCAGAAAGTTTCTGGATAAAGGCGCATGAACCTTTCTCAAGTATGCCTAGGGCCTTGGCGAAAACCACCTTTCCAACAACCATGTTACTTGTGTCCAGCTTTGCGATAATGTCTGCAAGCTCTGGTTTTTCAAACTGTCTAACAAGAGCTGCGTTCAGGCCCGCTTCGATCATCGCATGCAGCCTAACGATCAGCGTCCAGTCATCTCCTATAAACTCGGCACTGAGATCATCTAAACCGAGCGTTTGCCTAGACCATTTTTGTATATCACACCAAAGTTCTTCAAGCTGTTCGGGGCTGAGCGACGATGCCTCAGGCGAATTAAGGTTCGCGTCGTCGTCCATTAGAACGCTCGGTTTTATACCTAGCCTCTCGGGCATCGATAACTCTCTTCGGAACGCTAACGATCTGCTTCGCAAACTGCCGAAACCGATCGAATGGTTTGGTGGCTGATATGTTTGGCGTGTTCATGGCTTTAGGTCTCATAATGTTTATATGTCTACCCAGTTGGGACGTGGGATACTTTCTATTACTGGGTGGCTGAAGGGGGTTGGAGTTATATTAAAAGAACAATTGTTGCACTTATAGTTAAGATAATCTACGCCGGGTTTCCCCAGTATAGACTTTTGATGCTGATTAAAACAGTTTGGACAAAGCCAGTGCATTGGCTCGCCTTTTTGGTCATTCGCCTTCAACGCATACACGAAAATTCCGGAAGCGACTTCCGTAAGCTCGTAACGCGCTGCATCGGCGTCCCACTTTTCATAGTCCACGATCTTCTGTTCAAGCTGTCGTTTAACTTCGGCCAATGCCTCATACTGGGCTTGGGCGGCAAACAACTTGGATTGAAGATCGAGCAAACTGTTTTGGACATCCGCGATAGCGGCCTTCGTTTCCGCGCTTTGGACAGTTTTAAGCAAGCCTGCAATGGCTTTCGCAGTGGTATTAGTAGCCGCCCACGCAGCAGAAAGTTCAGCAAGCATAAACTATTTCCTCGTTTGTCTCTTACCACGCTTACGCCGTCGCATTCGGTAGTCCCGGAAGTTGATCACTCTCCCCCATCTGACCAATGAGCTTCTTGTATCGCAAGCCCTTTCCGACCATGCCTTGCAGGGCTAAGAGGAATCGACCCTTGTCGCCATCCTCGTTTTTGCGCTCGTTGAACCGGAAGCATTGCTCATCCAGATACCGAAACAGATGAAAAGGTTCGACGTTAACATAAGTGCCGCGAACGCATCGCTTGAGGAGCGACCAGAAGTTTTCCAGTCCGTTCGTGTGAATCCGGCCCTTCGCGTAGCACTCCGCATGGTCAATAACATTGTGCGTGTATTCATCCACGAGACGCGCATAAGAGTGCAGCGCATCGGTGAACACATGCGAGCCCTTCTCGACGTGCTCGCGCACTACAGGGTCAAGGTCGCGGCGGCGCACCGTTCCCGTCACCTTGCAGCGAACGCGAGAGGCTTTCTTGGCCGTAGTGCGCTCCAAAAGGCCCATGACAGCAACCTTGCCAACCATGCCAGTGCCACCGGGCTTCTTCCCCTTGTGCATGAAGCGCGCGCTGCCGCCGATGAAAGTTTCGTCTGCCTCAACTTCTCCGTTCATCTTGGAAAACAAACCCTCTTGCATGGCCAAGCGAATCCGGTGCAAAAGGAACCATGCGGTTTTCTGGGTTACGCCAAGCGCGCGGTGAATTTCGTAAGAGGAAATGCCATTCTTCGCGTTCACGATCAACCAGAAAGCGGAAAGCCACTTGTCCAGACCAATAGGCGAATCCTCCATGACGGTGCCGATCTTGAGCGAGAATTGCTTCTTGCAGCCACCGCATTTCCAGATGCGATACTTGGCGAGGAAGTAAGCTTTGTCAGAGCCGCAGCGAGGACACGTCACTTTGCCATCAGGCCAGCGCATTTCCTTCACCAACTCGAAAGCGTTTTCCTCGTTGGCAAAGTAAACCATCGCCTCTTGCAGTGTTGCGGGAAGGTCTGTTCCGTTCTTCATGCAAGGAGAATACAGGCATGGAAAGGTTTGTCAAGTATATTATTACCCTCCGGAGGGACGAGCTTCCGCTCGTCCCGGTTCTCGCGCGTGTAAGTGTTCAGTTTCATCTGACTCACTGTCCTAGTTTTTGACTTGGAATACAGTGCCGCGGTTGGCGGTGCCGCCCAGGATCGTTGTGCCGTAGAGGTTCCCTTTCCGATCCATAGTAAGGCTGGCGCGGGAGTCCCAGCCATCGGTGCTCCCGCCCGCGAAGCTATGGAGGATTTTCTCCCGGCCGTTGGGCGCCACTTTAAAGACAACGCCAAAATTATGATCGCCACCGAGTGACGTCGTGCCGTAAAGGTTGCCTTGCGTGTCGGCGATCAGACCGGCAGAGGGAAGTGAGCCGTCAGTGCCGCCCCGGAATGAATAGAGCACGCTATGTGTCCCATCGGGAGTTACCTTGAACACCGTTCCGTTAATCGTGCTGCTCCCACCGAGTGATGTCGTGCCATAGAGATTACCGGATTCGTCCATGATTAGATCGCCGTTGGGAGAGTTGCCGTCAGTTCCTCCCGCGAATTTGTAGAGCACGGTCTCCGCGCCCTGCGGCGTGACTTTGAAAACGGTCCCGCATCCGCCGCCACTGCAACTGTTATTGCCGCCATGATAAGTTGCTCCGTAAAAGTTACCCTCCAGGTCCATAACCAAGCCACCCGCAGGAGCCGCACCATCCCCCTGGTTCGCTCCCTTAAAGAAGTAGGTCATACTTTCCTGACCCTCGGGCGTTATGCTGAAAAGCGTGCCGCAACCATCCGGACAGGAACCGCCTCCGCCATTCAGGGTCGTCCCGTAGAGATTGCCCTCGACATCGGGAACAAGGTCGGTGCTGGGAAAGCTGCCGTCGCTTCCGCCGCTGAAGGAATGAAGGGTGGTTTTGGTTCCGTCCGGCGCCAGCCTGAAGACCGTGCCCAAATCGCTTTCACCTCCGTTCGTCGTAGTGCCATAGAGGTTTCCCTGACTGTCCAGGAACAGACCTTTTCTGGGATAATAGCCATCACTCCCGCCCGCAAATGCATAGAGCACGGTGACCTGGCCGCGACTCAATTTGTAGACCGTGCCACACCCGTCCGTTCCCGAACCGCATTCCGTACCGCCGCCGCCTCCGGCAGTAGTCCCGTAGAAATTGCCTCTCTCGTCCATGATCAGGCTGCCGTATGGATCCCCACCGTCGCTTCCGCCCGCGAAAAAGTGAGTGACTTGCTCGGGGTTGGCCGCGGCAGCGTTTTCTGTCGGGAGGTTCGTCAGAAGCAAATCGGAAAGAACGATTAACAAGCACGATAATGACTTCCGCATCTTGGCAGACTTCAGCTGTGCCCGGGAATGCACCGCGCTAGCAGATGCGAGAGAAACAACGGCTGGCAACCGACCGAGACAGCCAGCGCAAACTGCGATTGTATTTTTCATTGTACGAAGGCTCTCAAGAGCGCTGAGACCGGTCAATAAAAAAACCGCCCCATTTTCGTCATCAAAGTTATAGATGGGCACTGAGTTTAGCGAAGAAAGGCAAAAACCGAAGGCGAAGCAGAGCGGGAATTGGCCTAAGCTGTGGCGATGATCACCTCGATTCACACCTTGATTTACTCCGACGACGCGCAGGCGACGCGGGCCTTTTTGCGGGATGTGCTTGGCTGGAAGTATGTGGCTGAAGATTGGGATAACGACTGGCTCATCTTCAAATCGGGCCCGAGCGAAATGGCGGTGCACCCGACGCACAGCGTGTGGGAAGGCAAGACTTATGATCACCCGCGGCAGCATTCGATCGCACTCATGTGTGATGACATCGATGCGACGGTCGAGGAGTTACGGGCGAAAGGAGCGCGGTTCCGAGAAGGAATCGAGGAACGCGAGTACGGTCGCGTGATCATGATGATCGTGCCCGGCGCGGATGACATGCAGCTTTATCAGCCGACACACAAGCTGGCGTATGATTTGTAGGATGCTGGAATCAATTTGAAAGCCAGGAAGCCAGCACCTGAATCAGGAAAGCAGGAAAACAGGAATGTCTCAGTTACACTTTCGCGATCTTTTGCTGCGTGTTCATTTCTTCAGTTGAGGTCCGTTCCTGGTTTCCTGGGTTCCTAATTCAACTCTTCCTCGGCTACTCGTTAGGGAAGCTGGAATAATTACGGTTGCGCCATTTACATCCTGCCTTCCTCTGCAGATCGCTGCGACATTTGGAACAATGCTTCCGACGATTTGCGGAAAACGGCTTGGCAAGCGGAGCGGTTGCCCTACAGCTATTGCGGTGAAGAAGGCTTACGCGCGCGCCGGAGTTGACGTTGATCTCGGCAACCGGGTGAAACGCAAGATTCAGAGCCTCGTTAGGCAAACACACGGCCCCGAGGTGCTGGGCAAGATCGGCGGATTTGGCGGTTTGTTTCGGGCCAATTTTCCGGGGATGCGCGAGCCGGTGCTGGTGAGCAGCATCGACGGAGTCGGCACGAAGCTGAAGATCGCGTTTGCGATGAACCGGCACGACACCGTCGGCGCCGATCTCGTCAATCACTGCATCAACGACATCGCGGTGCTCGGGGCGCGGCCACTTTTCTTTCTCGATTACATCGGCGCGGAGAAACTCGAGCCGCGCGTTTTCGAGCAAGTCTTGCGTGGTTTCGCAAAAGCTTGTCGCGCCGGCGGCTGTGCGCTCATCGGTGGCGAAACCGCGCAAATGCCCGGGATGTATGAGCGCGGCGAGTACGATCTCGCCGGTTGCATCGTCGGCGTGGTCGATCGCAAACGAATGATCGACGGATCAAAGATCAGGCCGGGCGACCTCATCCTCGGCCTTCCCTCGAACGGACTCCACACCAACGGTTATTCGCTGGCGCGGGAGATTTTTTTTCAGCAATTGCACTTGAAACCCTCGTCGCGCCTTCCCGGTCTGCGGTTGTCGTTAGGCGGAGAGCTTCTACGGACGCACAAGAATTATCAGCCGCTCCTGGCGAAAGTGCCTAACGAAAAGCTGAAAGGCCTGGCCCATATCACGGGCGGCGGCCTCCTCGACAACCTCCCGCGCATTTTGCCTAACGACTGCGACGCTTTCATCGATACCAACAGCTGGAAAGTGCCGGTGATTTTCCAAATCCTCAAGGAACGCGGTCAAGTAGATCGGACCGAGATGTACCAGGTCTTCAACATGGGGATCGGGATGGTCGCGATCGTCGCCCCGAGCGAGGCCGCGGCCGTGGCGAAAACGCTGCGCGCGCTCCGAATCGGCCGGATTGAAAAAGGCGCGGGCAAGACCCTCCTCTTATAACCGGAGGCGCGAGGGTTGGGCGGAGATCAATCAGGCGCCAGGGAGAAATTGCTCGAGCACCGCCTGGTTGGCTTGGGCCGCGAGCGTGTAGACGCGATCGTCCTCGGTCCAAGTGGCAGTCATCCAGTCACCCCATTTGGCAAAGACCGGCGGCTCGCCGGACTTCACCTTCGGGAGCGCAGCACTGTCGATGATAAAGAGGTGCGCGATGTCCTTGTTGTCTTTGCCGTGACAGAAGCAAACCAGCGTGACCTTATGGCTGCGAAAGGAGAGGACACGGCAGCCCATTGTCTCGAGTACGGCGAGCCTTGGCGGAATATGCTCGGCCGGAGGCGCACCGGTCTGTGTAAGCCATTGCTGGATCGGTTTGAGGCTCGTGCTCTGCATGTCGAGCGGCGGTTGCAGGCGCACAAAGCTGATCATTTCCTCGCGGAAATCAGCGAGCTTCGCCGGCGGCGTCGAGGAGCCGCGGTTGAGCACGACAAGTTGCGCCAGCAGGAGCACCGCGGCCGCGGCGGTGGCGATGAATGCGGCCCAGCGCAGTTTCGATTCTTTGCCTCCGGTCCCGACATTTGCCAGGATGCGGGTCTTCAAGCCGAAGGGCGCCGGCATCGCCGCAAGATGACCGGCGATCGCCTCATCAAACGCGCGTTCTTCCGCATACCAGCGGGCCAATTGCGGATCGCGTTGCAGTTCGGCGAAAGCCTCGGCCACCTGTGGATCGGAGCGATCGTCTTCGCCAGGACGGCAGGCGGCGAGAATGAGCTGCGCTTGTTCCCGGTTCACCTGCATGGTTTGCCTCCTCGTTTTGAAGTCGCAAGAGACGAATCACTCAAGGTGCGGCGGAGCTGATCTTTGCCGCGGGATATGCGCGACATCACGGTGCCGATCGGCACACCGAGGGCCTGCGCGATTTCTTTATAGGAAAGCTGCTGCAAATAAAACAAGGTGAGCGGTGCGCGATACACTTCCTCCAGTGCGAAAAGCGCCTGCAAAACAATGTCGCCATCCAGCTCGCTTACGATGCTCGCCGGGATTTGCTGTTCGAGCGCCGCCTCACTCACTTCCGATTCGACGAAGCGATCCTGGTGCCGTTTCCGCCCGAGAAATTCCCGGTAAAGCGAGGTGAAAAGCCAGGTCTTGACCTTCGCGGCATCGCGCAGTTGATGACCTTTCGAAGCCCAGAGGAAGAACGTTTGCTGGACGAGATCGGCGGCGTCCGATTCCTTACGGCTGAGCGATAGAGCAAAGCGATAGAGCGGCAGATAAAAATCCTCGACCAGCTTTTCAAAGTCGAGATTGGCCACCCGGCGACCGTATTGAAAGGCGGTGGCGCCGCAACCGAGTTGAGCTTTCGCCAGAGACGCCATCGCTCGTGCGAGCAACGACAGGCAGTCGTTATTCCATCCGAGCTTGTTTCAGTAAACCCACTTGCCACCGACAGATGAGAGTGCCGGCAGGTCGCCGGTCGAGTAATCGGTCTTGCCGATCGCGCCCCACATTTTGGTCCCGGTCGCTTCGCGCCAGAGCTTGCTCATGCTCTCGCCGGTGTGGCAACCCCAGCTCTTCACATAGGCGTCGCGCACGAAATCATGCCGATCGATTCGCCGCAGCTCGCTCTCGTGCAGCCACGCCTTCGACGCGCTGTCGATCACGTTGCTGTAGTCGAAGAGAAAACAGGCTTTGTTCGAATGGCCGAAGTATTCAAACCCGCAGATCTTCACTCGCTCGCGCGGTTGGCCGTTGTTCAGATAATTAACGACGTCGCCGCCGCGATCGAAATAGACCAGGTGGAGGTTGTACTTGTCGCGCACGCTGTTGATGTTCGCGATCAGGTCGTGGCCTTCCTGTTGCCCGCGATCGATGTAACCGGGCCGGTAAACCAACCACGTAATGAACGCATCGGGCCCAAGCTGGGCGCGCAACTCCTGTGTCCGGACGCGCGCGGCATGGACGAAATTCGCCCACCAGTGATCGTGCGGCTGGGCTTTGTATTGCTCCCATTCGTGGAGCGACGGCCCGCCGACAAGAACGATGTATTCGCGCTGCTGCGCCTGCGCCGCGGCGGCGGCGAAGAGACTGGCGAGAGCGAAAATGGCGAGCCGCAGTTTCATGAAAGCTTTCAGGAGCAGTACCTATGCGTGCAAGGAAAGAAGACGCAAGGCGATCACCGGGGGGCAGCGCGGCGGCGCCATGCGCCGATTGCGCCGAGCACGATCAGGAGCACGCCGAAGGTACAAACCATCGCTGCGCCCGACGGCAGGTCCCACCAGAAAGAAAAATAAAGACCTGCAATCCCTCCGGCCAGCGCGACGGCGCAGCCGAGGAGGAGGCGCTTGCCTAACGACCCGGCGAGGTTAATCCCGCAAACCGCCGGCACGATGAGGTAACTGAAGACCAGGAGTACGCCCGCGATCCGAACGAAGCTGGTCACAACCAGACCAAAGAGCGCGTAAAAGAAGAAGTCCCACCAACGTACCTGGAATCCTTTTTCATAGGCGAGATCGCGCTCGAACGAAACGAGCAGAAAGGAGCGGCGAAAGGCGAAGTGAATCGCCCCGACAAAGAGGAAAAGGGCGAAGCATTTCCAGACATCGACCGGACTAACCAGCAGGATGTTTCCGACGAGCATGTTCTTGATCTCCTCGTCGCCTTCCGCGGCGCGGCTGAGAAGAAGCACCGCCGCGGCCGCAGCGACGACATAGGCGATACCGATGACGGCCTCCTGCGGGATCTGGCTCGCGCGTTTGCCCGTGAGTGAAAAGATCGCCGCACCCACGAGGGTGAATCCGAGCGCAATCAGGAACGCCGGCCAGCCGGCAAGGTTGAGATGGAGGAGGACGGCGAGGCAGATGCCTAACGAGGCCATCTGCGCCATTGCAATATCGATGAAAATGATCCCGCGCCGGACGACGTGCAGGCCGAGGTAAACCAGCAGCCACGGCAACAAGACGCAGGCCACGATGGGCCAGAACATCACTTCCCACATGGCTTATCGGATCCGCGAATCGCGAACCGTGAATCGTGAATCGTGTCTCATTTCAGGGCGACGGCGAGGTTATTCACGAGCGCGTCGATTAGTTTCACGTAGGTCGGCGTGTTCGGCAGGCCGCCGGGGAACTGGCAGAAATCGACCACCTTGGCGCCGGTCGCTTCTGCAACCTTCTGCGCGATTTTGCGGTTGTGATAAGGCTCGACCAGGATGGCCTTGATCTTTTGCGCCTTCATTTGCGCGATCACTTCCGCGAGATGCGAGGGTGAAGGGGGGATGCCCGGTTTGGGTTCGAGGAAGAGGCTGATGTTAAAACCAAAGCGATGCGCGAAGTAGGGCCATGAATCGTGATAAGCGACGAGGCTTTGTCCGCGATAAGGCAGCAGCTTTTCTCCCCATTCCTGGAGCCTGGCGTTGATCGTGTTCTCGAACTCCTTTTCGTTAGTCTGATATTGCGAGGCGTGGGTCGGATCGAGAGTGGAAAAAGCGCTCGCGATGTGCGCCGCGACGGCTTTGGCGACAATCGGGTCGACCATGAAATGCGGGTTGCCCATCGCGTGCACGTCGCCCGCCGCGCGCGTCAATTGCGCCGGCACTTCCATCAGGCGAATGCCCTGCGAGGCCTGGACCCGACCAGGTTGTCCGATTTCGATCTTCGGGTTGCGTGCGTTTTGCAGGAGCGGCGGGAGCCAGCCCACCTCCAATTCTGCGCCGCCATCGATCAGCACATCAGCGTTGCGCAGTTTCACGACGAAGCTGGGACGCGCGTCGACGAAGTGCGGGTCTTCGGTTGGCTTCGCGAGAGCCGTGACGTCGACATTGTCACCGCCAATTTCGCGCGCGAGCGACGCGAAATCCGGCAGAGTGGCGACGACGTTGAGCCTGGCCTGGGCGGAGGCGGTAATCGTTAGGCCGGCAAAAATGGTGAGGAAAAGGTTCGTTAGGCGATCAGTTTTCATATTTTTCGAGAAATCTATCCGCTTTGCTGGTCATCAGAATTTGTGCGCGCCGTGGGCGCCGAGGATGAATTCGAACTGGAGAAAGAGAGAGTCGGCTTCCCGTTCGGCAAAGAAATCGTCCGCCCCCAGAAAATCGTGATTGTACTGCAGGCGGATCTTGGAGAATTCCGTCGGATACCAGGTCAGATCGCCCGAAATCCGGGAACGGCTTTGGCGCAGAAAATCGTCGGTGAAAGCCGAGTCCTGCATGTGGAGATAATCGCCGCGCAGCCCGGCGGTCCAGCCTTTCTGGAAACCCCAGACTACCTGCGAATACATTCCCCAATCGTGAAAAGTTTCCGCGACCGGAAAACTCTGGTCGACACCGCGCCCCGCCTCGAAGCGGCGATACATCGCTTCGGTCTGCCATTTGACGAAGGGGAAGCCGCCCTCGGCGTGCGAGGACTTCCACTTGTAGAGCAGGTCGGCGCCGTAGATTTGCGTCCGCGTGTTCGCGCCGGTTTCGTTCGAACCAAACGCGCCCGAGACACCCACGAGCACCGTCTGGGTTGGGCTCAGGTCGAAGGAATTTTCCCAGCGCGGAATATAAACGAAATCCTGCAGCCCGCGGATCTCGCGATCCGTCGTTAGGCGACCGTAGAAGGTGCCGTCTTCGCCGGGATTGCGGAAGGAGAACCCGGTCCCGCCGCGGCCGTTTTGCACCCCGAAGATCAATTGCGAATACCACGAAGTGGGCACCGTCCAGGAAATCTGCGCACCGACTCCGCGCAGGCCATCCGGACCGAGAAAGAGCCCGTGCACCAGCGGATCATCGACGAAATCCCAGGTGTGCGGATGGGTCGGATTGATCCGTCCAAAGTCGGCAAAGAATTGCCCGCCCTTCAACTGCAAACCCCACGGCAGATCCGTTGTCTGCATAAAGGCTTCCTCGACCTCGACCTCGGTTGCGTTGTCGTTATCGAGCTTGAAAACGATGTTGGCGAACCCTTGGAAATACGGGTCGACCGCACCATCGAGCGCGAGCTCGAGGTTGCGCGCATTGAAGCCGCGCTGCTGCGGGTCGTGATCGCCGACTTCGAGTTGGTCGAGGTTGCGATCGCTGGAATAAGCGAGCGCGAATTGACCGTCGAAAGAGATGTTCATGTAGGTCCGACCGCCGCCCGCGATCGTGATCGGCGCGGTCAGGGATGGGCCCGCTCCCGTGGTCGAGATTGTCTCCGTTGGCGTCACCAGCGAGGTGTCCGTGGTCGGGAAGCTTTGGTTAACGGCTGCGGTTTGCGGACGCGCGATCGCTCCTGCGATGGGCGTTGGCTGGGCCGTCGTTGCGACAACTGATTCGTCCTCCGTTGGGAACTGCGGCGCTGCGCTCGGGGAAGGGGACGGACTCGTCGTCGCCAGTTCCGCGGCTGGCGAAGGAATCGGGCTGGCGCTTATTTTGGCAAGCGCTTCCTGCTGTGTTTTCACTTGTTCCTGCAAAGCCTGAACGGTTTGAGTAAGGCTCTGCACCTGCTGGCGAAGCGCTTCCATTTCGTTAGGCGCTGGCGAAGGACTCGGCTGCGCGGCAAAAGCGGCGGCGCTGCCGCTCCAGAGCAGCGCGACCCAAAAAATTTTCTTCACACTTTATCTCGATCTCATTTCTCCGGCGAAAGTGGCCGGCATTTTCATCAGGGACGGACGCGTTCGCCCAGGAGAGAATCCGAAGTCGACGCGGAACGCGCGCGCAACTCCGCCGCGCCCGAAGGCGCGTTCGATCCATTCGTTAGGCGAGAGATGGCGGCGCGTGCTCGAGCCGCGCGAAGAAGTCTGTCCGGGGAAGAGCGGGAAGCTCAGGAAGCGTCAAGGTGACGAGCAGGACCGGCTGTTCAGGGACGATGGCCGGCGGCGCGGTGGTTACCGTGGCGCAATGCCCGGACACGAAAAATGTGACCAGACAAAGATGGGTCGTGGCCGTATCGGGATGCAGATGCTCGTGCCAGCTCGGCGCGGCGCTGAGCAAGGCCGCGGCGATAATGGCGCAGGCGAGTGCGGCCGCGACGAGACCGCTGCCTAACGACCGGGCTGGCGACGGCGATTTCTCCGACATGGCGGCAGGACTTTTCGCGATGTCCGCAGCGCTGGCAAGAGAAAGATGGGCGCGCCTAACGCTCCCGCGCCCGCTCGTATTGCTGCCAACATCCCCAGGCGCGCTCCCAATTCTCCTTTCCGGCCCAGGCATTGGCCTCAAGCAAATGAAGATAATTTGGCGCGCCGGGCTGAGCGGTGAGATGGCGCAGCGTGTCCAGGGCATCGTCTGTTTTGCCGGCGTTTACCTGCTCGCGATAGAGTGCGTAGCCAACGGCGTAATCGCCAGGATTGGCATAGAGCCTTTGTTCGAGCTCCTCGATTGAACCGCCAACCGCGACTGGTGGCAGGACCGGGGCGGGCAGGAATTGCCTAACGAGCTGCCATGCCTGCGCAAACTCGCCGCGGCCGGCGTGATAACGAGCCACGACCGGCCAGGCGAATTCCAGCCATTCCGGGTGCGCCTGCACGCCTTGCAAAAGTGTGTCGAGCGGCTCGTGATTCGACCAAAGCTCGAAGAGTCGCCGCTTTTCGCTCGGAGAAAATCGGACCAGGGTTGGATCGACCGCGAGCACCTCGCGCATCGTTGCCTCGAATTGCGCCGGGTTTGCGGCCTGCAGATATTTGATCGTTAGGCTGGGCCGGCCGATGGCAAACTGCCGCAGACCGTCGAGGACGGTGGGATCGTAATTCAGGGCGGCGTCGAGCATGTGATCGTAAATCCGGGTTTCATCCGCGCCGGGTCGTTGCAAGGCCTCGCGCCAGGCGGTGATGGCTAGGGCCGGTTGCCAGCCGAGCCAGGCTTTGCCTTCTTCGAAAGGAACTTGATAGGCGTTCGGCTCGAGAAAACGCGCGCGGCGAAAATCCGCCACCGCGTTCGCGACCGGTTGCCGGTCCCCAATCCGGACGACGGCGCGAAGGAAATAGAGTTGCCAGTCGAGCGGCGCCCAGCGCAGTGCCTGGTCGGCGAGCGCAACCGACTGGGTGAAGCGATGTCCGCGGTTGGCGACAAGGATGGCGTGTTTCGCATTGTCCACTCCCACCCGTCCCGGCCAGGGCGACTTTTGGCGCCAACTAAAGAACCACGCCAGACTAACGAGCGCGAGAAGCAGCCCGACCGCACGAAAGACGATCGGCGTCCAGCGGCTCACCTTGCAGGTGACGGGCCGGGCCTGCGCGAGCCCGAGCAGAAACGTGCCGGCGAGGAAGGACGCGAAACGATGACCCGAGACGTCGACAAAGCCGTGCAGCAGGAAAAGCAGCGCGCCGACGAGGGCGGCGAAGCGCAGACGCTGGTTGGTTCCTTCTTTCAACGGGAACGCTCGCCTAACGAACACAACCGCCGCAATCGAGAGGAGGAGGAGAGCCGGCCAGCCCATCTCCGCCGCCACCCACAGCCAGTCGCTTTCCGGATGGAGCGAACGGGTCATGCCGCGCGAAGCGTCGCGAAAAAGGGCAAAGACACTCTCGAAATTCCCGAGGCCAACGCCGCACCAAGGCCCGTTCCGGATCATCGTTAGGGCATCGCGAAAGATGAGCCAGCGAAAATCCGGAGTGACCGACCCTTCGTCGCCGAGCCGGAAATGAAAACGCTGGATCGTCTCGCCGCCGAAGAGAAGGAGCCCGGCAACAAGCAGCAGAAGAAAGGAAGCCGCGATCGCGATCCCTGGCGTGCCCGATCGACGCAATGCAAATCGCGCGAGCCACGCCGCCGACCCAAGGAGAAGGATGAGAATTCCCGCTCGGGAAAAATCGAGAATAAGGGCGGCGATGAGCACCGCGAGACCGATGATCCAGAGAATCCAGCGTTTGTGCCGGCGATGAAAATCGTCCGCCAGACAGCCGAGGAGCAGAATGGCGGCGATGCCAAACAAGTCACCCGTCTGATTGCGATTCGGGAACGGACCGAAGCCGCGTTTGTTATGCCAGAAGGGGAGCGCGGCGTGCTGGAGATAGAGGTAAATGCAAAGCGCCGCCAGGGCGATGATGCCAGCCGAGAAGAAGCGGGCGGCAAGCCGGATATCGCGGAGCGGCGCGTCAAACGTCGTGACGTACCAGACCCAGGCGAGACCGGCGACGAGCAGGACGAAGCTGTCGAGCGTCATCCAAGGCTGGGCCGAAACCGTCGTCGGCAAAGAAAGCCCGAAGTCTTTCGTTAGGGCGATGCGCCAGCCGGGAACGGTGAACCAGTGCGCCGGCAGGAAGGCGGCCAGGGCAAGGGCGAGAAAAAGCAGGGCGAGCGTGTTTAATACTGGCCCGAGCGAGACGCGTGGCGGCCTAACGATGAGGAGAAGCCCGAAAATTCCAATGACGATCGCTTCACTCCAGCGATGGGTGGCGCCGCCGAGAAAAGCGGCCAGAGCAAGAAGGAGCGGCAGAACGATCGCGATTCCGGTCGCGATGAGATGGGAAGTTGCGGCCGACCTTTTCCTGCGGACTGACGACGACAGTTGCATCGATGATCTTTGCGGTGGAATTGAACCCGACTTACCCATCTGCCAGTTGCAATGCCAGCGAATCCGTTTTTTCCCGGGCGGGCGAGGCTATTCTCGCGCTACGCCGTTCGCTTCTATGATTCGCTGACCAACCCGCCATGCTGACTCAGCGCACTCAGGGATTGTACCGCGTTTTTCTCCTTTGCCAGATCGCAATTGTTGCCGGGCTCTTCTGGCTCGGGGTTTGGATCATGGTCCATTCCTATTCGCAGGGCGCGCAGCTCACCTGGCGCCGCTATAGCATTTATTGCGCGATGCTCGTCATCGGTCTGCTCGGGGAGTCGCTCAGCCGGGAGGGCTCGAAGCGCTATTTTTTACAAAGCGAATTCCTTCGCCAGCATCGTCTCGCGCTTCGCCAGACTTTCGCGAGCGTCGGCGTCCTCATCTTTTACCTGATCGCGACGAAGGATTCCTTCATCTCGCGAATTTTCTTCTTCAATTTTTTGCCCTGGCTCTATATCGCGCTCCTTTTCTCTCATCATTTTCTCCCGGAATTTCTCGCGCGCAGGATTTTTCGGCAGGAAGAGAAAACGCTCCTGATCGGCTCGACCGCAAAGGCAAAAGCGTTGCGCGGCTGGCTGCGGCGCAAAGCCGAAACCGGTTTGCGCACCGTCGGGATTATTTGTGAGGAACCACACAATGGCGCTGACGACAACATTCCTGTCCTCGGCGGCTTCGATCGTTTCCGCCGCGCCGTCCAGGAGAATGCAGTGACGCAGGTGATCATGCTCGAGTTTCCGCAGTTCAACGAAACCAACCGCAACCTGATCGCGACCTGCGACCAGCTCGGCGTCCGGCTCATGATCGTGAGCGATCTGGAGGAAAAGCTCGGGCATCCTGTGACCCATTTTGACGACGACGGTTTTCGCTTCGTCGGCCTGCGCGAAGAGCCGCTGGAGAATCCGTTCAATCGCGGCCTCAAACGGACGATCGATTTCGCACTCGCGCTCCCGATCATGCTTTTTCTTTTCCCTCCGCTCGCTCTTATTGTCTGGCTGGCGCAACGCCTGCAATCCCCCGGGCCGCTCTTCCACAAACAGACCCGGGCCGGGATCCAGAACCGGCGCTTCGACATCTGGAAATTCCGCACCATGCACCCGGAGAACACGGAGATCGCGCGGCAGGCGACGACCGAAGACGAGCGGGTTTATCCGTTAGGCAAATGGTTTCGCAAATTGAGCATCGACGAGGTCCCGCAATTCTGGAACGTGCTTCGCGGCGAGATGAGCGTGGTCGGTCCGCGCCCGCACCTGATCGAGCACAACGAACAATTTTCCCGGCTGATGGCGAACTACCAGGTGCGGACGTTCGTCAAACCGGGGATCACCGGGCTGGCACAGGTGCGGGGATTTCGCGGCGAAGCGCAGACCAGCCAGGACATTCAGAACCGGGTGGCGTGCGACATTGAGTATCTCGAGAACTGGAACCTGACGCTGGAGTGCGGGATCATCCTGCGAACCTTCGCGCAGCTCTTTGTTCCTCCGCCCTCGGCCTATTGAACAATCAAAAACTCGTCAGGCAGATTCGTTAGGTGCCTAACGACTAAGGCGCCGGGCCAACTCGTCGTATTCCGCCCGCAATTCCCCCGGCACTTTGGGCCCGAGCGATTCCAAGAAGAGCTTCTGTCCCTCCAGTTCTTTCACCCATTCCTCGGGATTGACCGCGAGTAGCTGGCGCAGCATCTCGGGCGAAACAGCTTCGAGGCCAGCAAGGTCGAGATCTTCCGGGCGCGGGATCGCGCCGATCGGCGTCTCCGCGGCGCCGGCTTTCCCTTCGCTGCGCTCGATGATCCACTTCAAAACCCGCAGGTTGTCCCCGAATCCGGGCCAGAGAAATCTTCCGTCCCCATCTTTGCGGAACCAGTTGACGTGGAAGATGAGCGGCGGATTCGTCAGGCGCTTGCCGGTCTCGAGCCAGTGCTGGAAATAATCACCAATGTTGTAGCCGCAGAACGGCAGCATCGCCATCGGGTCGCGCCGCACCTGTCCAACGGCGCCGGTCGCGGCCGCCGTCGTCTCGGAAGCCATTGTCGCGCCGACGTAGACGCCGTGTTGCCAGTCTTTCGCCTGAAAAACCAGCGGCATCGTGTTGCTCCGGCGCCCACCGAAAATGATCGCGCTGATCGGCACCCCGGCGGGATTCTCGACTTCCGGATCGAGCACCGGATTGTTGTGCATCGGGGTGGCGAAACGGCTGTTCGGATGGGCCGCCTTTTCCTTCGCGGCAGGCGTCCAGGGCTCGCCTCGCCAATCGATCGCCTCGTTAGGCGGGTCACCGTCCTTGCCTTCCCACCAGGGGTCGCCATTAGGCGTTAGGGCAACATTCGTGAAGAGGGTGTCGTGCTCGATCGAGCGCATCGCGTTCGCGTTTGACTTGTAGCTCGTTCCCGGCACGACTCCGAAATAGCCATTCTCCGGATTGACCGCGTAGAGCCGGCCGTCCTGGCGAATTTCCATCCAGGCGATGTCGTCGCCGACGGTGGTCACTTTCCAGCCGGCGAAATGCGGCGGCGGAATGAGCATGGCGAAGTTCGTCTTCCCGCAGGCGCTCGGGAAAGCGGCCGCCACGTAGTGCTTTTTCCCCTCGGGCGATTCGACGCCGAGGATAAGCATGTGCTCGGCGAGCCAGCCCTGCTTTCTCGCCAGATAAGAAGCAATGCGAAGGGCGAGACATTTCTTGCTCAGGAGCACATTGCCGCCGTAACCCGACCCGACCGAGATGATCGTGTTGTCCTGCGGGAAATGGCAGATCCAACGCCGCTGCGGATCGACATCGAGCAGGGAATGTACGCCGCGATTGAACTCGGCGTCACGATTCTCGCCGAGCCGCTCGGAGGCAATCGCACCCATCCGGGTCATGATTCGCATGCTGAGGACGACGTAGATCGAATCAGTGATTTCATAACCGATCTTGGCGAGCGGCGAATCGGGCGGTCCCATAATGTAGGGAATGACGAACATCGTCCGGCCGCGCATTGCTCCCTTCAGCATGTCGTGCAGCTTGCGATAGGTCTCGCCGGGCTCGGCCCAGTGGTTGGTCGGGCCCGCTTCCTCCTTTGTCGGGGTGCAGATAAGCGTGAACTGTTCGACCCGGGCGACGTCGTTAGGATTCGAGCGATGGAGATAACAGCCGGGATAGGTTTTCTGGTTGAGCGCAATCAGCACGCCCGGGCGACGCGCTTCACCAAGGAGGTAATTTTTTTCCGCCTCCGAGCCGTCGCACCAGAAAATGTTCTCCGGTTTGGTGAGCGACCCGACCTCGTGCACCCAATCGAGCACTGCCTGGTTCGGCGCCTTATTTCTGCCGAAGGCAGGTGGCGGCGAAATGGCAGGAGCGATGTTTTCCATAGTTCGTTAGGCGGCGAGACCGCGGGCGAACTCTCAATTTGAACGCTTCCCGCGCCGGGCCAAGAAAAAATTGGCAACGCGACGACGGCAAGACTGGCGCGCGATGTCTGTCATCCCGAGTCGCCGGAGAAGGGCGAGGGACCTCACCCACGCCGTGGAGGACTTGCCTGACAAGAAGACGTGGATTGAAATCGTGAGGTCTCTCCCGTGCTCCGCGGGGTCGGGATGACGGCAGAGAAACGCAGCGCCAGCGGCGGCAAGCTCGCAGCTTTTCCATCGTTCTGGATTCGGGAGGGGCGTTGAGCCGCTGGCTCGGTTGGAAGCTTGCGCAAGCGTCCGCTGCACCGTTTAATGTCGATATGTTCGGCGTCGTGAGATCGGATGATTACCAGCCGATCGCATGGATGGGACGCTTCCCGATCCACGCCCCGACGCTGCTCATGATCGTGCACGTCGTTTGCATGATCCTGAGCTGCCTCCTGCTCGCGATCGGCCAAGGCGCGGCGCTGGGCCTCTTCGCGTTCGACAGCTCCCAGGTTTTGTATGCCGGCCGCTTTTGGCAAATCGCGACGTACGCCTTTGTCCATCAACCCTCAAACCTGATTTGGTTTGCGATCGAGATGTACATGCTCGTTGCCTTCGGCCGTGAAGTGGAACGTTTCGTTGGCCGCCGTTCCTTTCTCGCCCTCTACGCGCTCCTGCTTTTTGTGCCCTCGCTTTTGCTCACCATTCTGGGCGCGTGGCTGCGCACCGGGCTGGCTGGTTCGGCCACGATCCACTTCGCGATCTTCATCGCTTTCGCCGCGATTTATCCGAACGCGGAAATTTTCTTCCGCATCATGGCAAAATGGATCGCGCTCATTTTTATCGCGGCTTACACGCTGCAATTGCTGGCCTATCATGGCTGGGTGGAAATGGCCCTCCTCTGGATCAGCGCCGGTCTCGCCTTCGGCTTTATTGAATTCCGCGGCGCCGGGCCGCAACTCGACTGGCTGGCCGGCTGGACCGCGCGTTGGCGTTCGCGCCGGGCCTTGCGTGTCGTCCCGCCACCCTCGACTCGCCGCGTGGTTGAGCCCGAAGACATCTACGATTCGATTGATCCAGTGTTGGACAAGATTTCCAAATCCGGCATCGGCAGCTTGACCGCAAGTGAGCGGCGCGCGCTCGACCGGGCACGGGCCCGGCTCCTCAACAAATCGAAGTGAGCCAGATCGAAGCCGCCCGGTTGCGGTTGAGCGTGATTGTTCCGTCCTGGGACGATCGCGATCATCTTCGCCGCCTCGTGCCGGAACTCGTTAGGCTGAAATCGCTGCGCGAGGTGATCGTGGTCGATGTCACGCCGCATCCTATCACAGCCGAAATGGTGCGAAATGGTGGTGGAACTTATCTCCACTCGGGCGCACCCAACCGCGGCGAACAGATGAATCTCGGGGCCGGCCACGCCTGTGGCGACGTTTTGATTTTTCATCACGCCGACTCTCTTCTGACCCAGCAACATGTCGCCGCGATTTCTGATGCGTTGCGCGATCCGGCGATCATCGGCGGCGCTTTTTACCGCAGGTTTGACGAGCGCCATCGCAGGCTGCGTCCGCTTGAGATGATCGCACGATTTCTTACACGACACGGCGGCAGCTTTTTCGGCGATCAATCGATT
This sequence comes from Chthoniobacterales bacterium, assembly GCA_025980625.1. Classification (GTDB taxonomy): domain Bacteria; phylum Verrucomicrobiota; class Verrucomicrobiia; order Chthoniobacterales; family UBA10450; genus JAICXG01. Next base: position 10,844 of record JAICXG010000003.1, on the reverse strand, counting down.
TTCGTTAGGCGGGAAGTGTTCGAGGCACTCGGCGGGTTTGCTCCGCTGCCGCTGATGGAAGACATCGAATTCTCGCGCCGTCTCCGCCGCGCCGGCCCGGTCGCGGTGCTGGATCCACCGCTCACCTCGTCGAGCCGGCGGCATCTTCGGCGCGGCCCGTGGCGCACCTCGATCGAGAACGGCACGTTGATTGTCCTCTACCGCTGCGGCGTTTCCCCGGCCGCGCTCCACCGCTGGTATTATCGTGAGCGCTTTCCCCCGCCTAACGAATCAATCCTCGCCGCGGAGTCGCTCGAGGAATTCGGCCGGCGTTGAGGCGTCGAGCAGCGACTGCCGGGTCGCTTCGCTATTCAATCGCCGCGCGAGCGAGCCGACACAGATAAGATAATCGTTCACCATCTGCTGCGGGACGGCGAGGACGAAGAGCAGGTGCACGGGATTGTCATTGCCCGGAAGAAGGACGCCCTCGCGACTGCGCCCGATCCCGAGCAGTAGCTCCGCCACCAGCGGAGTGCGGGCGTGAGGAAAGGCCACCCCGCCGTTCGCCACGGTCGAGCTTTTCGCCTCTCGCTCCATTACCGCTGCGAAGAATTCCTTCGGGCTGGTTAATTCGCCGCGCGCCCCGAGCAGGTCGACGATTTGCCACACTGCCTCGCTTCCGGCGCGGCCGCGCAGGTCGAGCACGACGTGCTTTGGATCGAGCAAGGCTTCGAGCAGCGGCGAAAGCATGGAATAGTTTGACGCGCCGCTTCGCGATGTCGAATCATTCGCCAGCGTGGCCAACCAAGATCAGCAAACTCTCGAGGACGCACGGCTCGCCACCCATGGCAGCCTGTACGATCCGGGTTACGTCAACGCGATGTCGCATTTCTATCGCGGCGAAATGGGCCGGATCATGATCTGGCGCACCCGGCTCGATACGACCACGAACTGGGCGGTGACAAGCAGCACCGCCATTATCACGATCGCTTTTTCCAATATCGGCGTGCCGCATCTCATCTTCTTTTTCAATCTCGCGATCGTCTGGATCATGCTCTGGATCGAGGCGCGCCGCTATCGGTTCTACGACGCCTTTCGCGCCCGGGTGCGAATGCTCGAGGCGCATTTTCTCGTTCCAATGATCATGGAAAACCGCCATCTCCTGCAGGGCGAATGGAAGAAACTGGTCTGCGAAGATCTTATTCTGCCGTCATTTAAGATCAGCATGCTGGAAGCGGTCGGCCGACGAATGAAGCGGAATTACGTCTTCATCTTTCTCCTCATCATGATCGCGTGGGTGATGAAAATTTTTCTCCACGCGCGCCAGCCGATCGTGAGTGTGCGCAGCTTTTATCAGGAGCTGGCGGTCGGTTATATCCCGTCGTGGTTCGTCGCCGGCATGTTTGTCGGCACGCTCGCGATCGTGATCGGAATCGCGATCTACGTCGGCCGCAAAAGTTCCGGCGAAATCTCGGAGTTTGGGAGCCATCGCTCGCTCTGGCGGATTTAGGTTCGTGAATCGTTGAATCGTGAATCGTGTATCGGTCTATTGTTGAGACGATGTCAGACCCGATTCACGATTCACGATCCTCGATTCACGAACCCTTCGCCCGCCTCTGTGAAATCGTCGCGCGCCTTCGCGCGCCCAGCGGTTGCCCGTGGGACCGCGAGCAAACCCACGAATCGTTAGTCCCCGGACTGCTCGAAGAAACCTACGAAGTCGCCGATGCAATCCGGAGAAAGGACGAGCCCAACCTGCGCGAAGAGCTGGGCGACCTTCTTCTCCAGGTTGTGATGCACGCAGAGATCGCGCGCGAGGCGGGACGCTTCACGATCGATGAAGTGAGCCGTGAGATCGCGGACAAGCTCGTTAGGCGACATCCGCACGTCTTCGGTGAAAGCGAGGCGCGCGACACCGGCGCGGTTCTGAAGCAGTGGGACGCGATTAAGCGGGCGGAGAAGAAAACCACGGAGGACCGTCACCTCGCTGGCCTAACGAGAGCGTTGCCCGCGCTCATGCTGGCGCAAAAAGCGCAGACGAAGGCGGCACGGGTCGGCTTTGATTGGAGCGAGCTCCGCGATGTGGTCGCCAAGGTCGAGGAAGAACTTGGCGAAGTGAAAGAAGCGATCGCTTCGAGAAACGCGGACGCAATTGCCGGCGAGATGGGCGACCTGCTTTTCGCCGTCGTGAATCTGGCGCGAAAAAACGGACTCGATGCCGAGATCGCGCTGGCCGCGGCAACCGAGAAATTTATCTCTCGCTTTCACGCGATGGAGGAGGAACTGCGAAAGCAGGGAAAGCAGCTCGGCACGGTTGACCTTGCCGAAATGGATGCGGTTTGGAATCGGGTCAAATCGGGTTCGGCTTCTCGTTAGGTCATTTCTGCGGGACGTAGGCGCCTCGCATGTCGCGAAACGTTATCTGAGGCGCCGTTGGCAACGGCACGGTCTTGCATTCCTCGCCATTGAAATCGCCCGCTACACCGTCGCTGCCGACTCGAGGGCGATCGCGCAGATTTCCCCTCGCTGTCATAGTTAGGGAACAAGTGTTGATTTTCCTGTTTCCAAACCGCGCGCAAGCCGCTGATGATGCGGCTTGGAAATGAAGACCATTGCAGTCCTCGGCGGCGGCTCGGCCGGATTCACCGCGGCGCGGACCGCGGCGCAAAACGGAGCGCGCGTTCTCTTCTTCATGGGCGACAACGCCGATCACGCGTCGCTCTGCATCAACGCCGGCTGCATGCCTTCGAAGGCGCTTTTTGAGCCGATCGACGCGATGCACCACGCGAAGCGGCACGGCTGGCTCGAGATCAAGCCGAAGCACCCTAACGACTATCTCGGCCAGATCGTTCGTTGGAAAAACAACGAGATCGCCGGCTTCCGCGCCTATCGGCAAGCAGAGATCCGCGAGTTGGCGAGCGATCACTTCGAGATTATTCGCTCAGATGCCACCTTCCTCAGCGATCACGAAATCGTCAGCGAAGGGCGACGCTACACTTTTGACGCGGCGATCATCGCGACCGGCTCGGTCACGATTTGGCCGCAGCTCGCCGGCCTCGAAGCGAACGCAGATGGCCTCTGGACGAGCGACGAGATTCTGCATAACACGCAGATTCCAAGGTCGCTCGCGGTGCTGGGTGCGGGCGCGATCGGGGTCGAGTTTTCCCTCCGCTACGCGCGGCTCGGCGCGACGGTCACGCTTCTTTCGCGCTCCGGAATTCTCTCGGAATTTCCGCCACAGTTCGGTGAGCGGCTCGGGTCGATTTACGAGCAAGAAGGAGTTCGCGTTTTAACCCAGCACCAGGTGACGCATCTGAGCCGCGATCGATCGGGCGCCTTTGTGCTCGAAACGGAAGGAAAGGACCCAATCAAGCCAATCGTCGCCGAAAAACTCCTGCTCGCGACCGGACGACGGCCGGCCTTTGACCACCTCGGCCTCGCGGCTGCCGGCCTCGCGCCGAATGCACTCGGCCGGCTCGATGTTGGCGACGACATGCGGGTTAAAGGCAAGAACCACATCTTTGCCGCGGGCGATGTCGCCGGGGTGCGCATGGTCGTCCACCACGCCCACATCGAAGCGGGCATCGCGGCCGAGAATGCCTGCCGGAATGGCACCCGCATCTGGACGAAACGCTCTAACATCGAGGCGATATTTTCCGATCCTGAGTTTGCCTTCGCCGGCTGCACGCCTGACAAAGCGCAAAAGCATGGGCACGAACTTTTGAGCGCGGCCGCGCAAAGCCGTGACATTGGCAAGTTGCATCTCGCTGGCGACGACTGCGGTTTTGGCGAATTTTGGGCGGACAGAAAAAGCCGTCGCCTCATCAGTGCGGGCTTGCTCTGCGACGATGCCTCCAATCTGATCCATCTCCCGGCCTACGCGATCGATCACGAGCACACCATCGATCAACTCGGAGACGCTGAGTACTATCACCCGACCAAAATCGAGATCATCGCCGAGATCGGCGACGAGCTTTGTCGCAAACTCGGCGGACATCCTTTTGCCCGCGCCGAGGAATAGCTAACTCGATGTCTCGGGTTCGGCAGAAAAGCGTGCGGCGACATCGAACTCTGCTGGTAGAATAACATTTCTCTTCTAATTCGCGCCGACAGCGCTTTCCGGCAGGTGCTCCGCGACCCATCCGGCAAGGCAAGGCAGCCGACCCCGGTTTGTCCGTTCAGCCGCACCGCGGTTTGGTTAAACCGGTGAAAGCAACCGCAGTCACTTCTTTGCCTGAAGGCGATAAATGACTCTACGATGTGAAATGGGATGGTTATCGCGCCCTGGTCTTGAAGCACGGCCCGACTGTGCGCCTCCCATCTCTTAAGGAAAGAGACCTGACGACTGACTTTGCCGGTGTTGCCGCCGCAGCCAAACGGGTTGCCGCGGAAAGGGTGTGCGACCACCGCGTCGGATATGGCGCGACACTTCTCTCCTTCGGGGAGAGACGGACGCGAAGCGCCAGTGAGGGGGCAACCCTCGCTTACGAATCCGGCTGACAAGATCCCGGCCAGCGCGACTTCTCCGGCGCGAGCTCCCAAAGGATTGCATCGAGAACCCAGTCGAGCTGCCACAGGACCTCGTTGTTCCAAAATCGGACAACGCGCAGACCGTCCTTCTGTAATTCGGTGGTGCGGCGGTCATCGGCGTGTTTGGCCGAGGGATACCCGTGACCGGAACCATCGAGCTCGATCGCGAGTCGTCTTTCCAGGCAGACAAAATCGAGAATGCGGCCAGCAACTGGTTCCTGCCGGCGAAACTTGAAACCGCCGAGCTGTCGATTGCGCAACCGCGACCCGAGGAGGCGTTCCGGTGGAGTGGATTTTCGGCGCAATGTGCGCGCCTGCTTCGTGGCTCGCGCCATTCCCTCACCTTAATCCTCTCCCAGAGGGAGAGGAAGCCTGCAGCGCACCTCGAGGGACGCTTGCTTGGTGCCGCCGAACACTGTGCGGATCGACGCGTCGCGTCCCGGACGTGCCCGGCCCATCGGGTCACGTCGTGCCTGAATGCGCCAACATTCCTCCAGGTGTTGCCGGAGCCAGTTCGAAAAGAATGAAAAGCGTCCGCGTTGAGTATTGGTCCGCCGCACCATTTCCTCGCCCTGAGGGAGAGGACGGAGGTGAGGGGGAAGGCTTCACGATGGCTGAGTTCTTTGATTTTCCTGACTAACGAAGGAGGTGCCCTCACTGGGCGCTTCGCGTCCGTCTCTCCCACGGGAGGAGAGGTTGCGCGGCCTCGCGGGCTTGTCACCGGCGAGGCGCGTCGTTGAAGTGCTCGCGGTGAGCTTCATGGGCCTGCTTTTGGGCGACGCGAGGAGTCGGCGGGATTCGCCGCCGGCGAATCCTCAACCGTTTCCGGCTCGACCACCTGGTCGTCGCCCCAGATGAATTCTTCCACTTTTTCGCGCGCTTGATCGTCGGTGAACTGGCGGGGCGGCGATTTCATGAAATAACTCGATGGCTCGATGAGCGCGCCGGAGAGGCCGCGGTCGAGCGCGAGCCTGGCGCAGCGCACCGCGTCAATCACGACCCCAGCGGAATTGGGCGAATCCCAGACTTCGAGCTTCAGTTCGCAGTTGAGCGGAACATTGCCGAAGGTCGTGCCCTCCATCCGGATGTAGCACCATTTGCGATCGCTTAGCCACGGCACGTAGTCGCTCGGGCCGACATGCACGCTCTCGTTAGGCAAAGGCACCCCGAGTTGGCTCGTCACCGCCTGCGTCTTGGAAATTTTCTTCGACTCGAGCCGGTCGCGTTCGAGCATGTTCAGGAAATCGGTGTTACCGCCAAAGTTGAGTTGGTAGGTGCGGTCGAGTTTCACCCCACGGGTGCGGAAAAGATTTGTCAGGACGCGATGCGCGATGGTGGCGCCGACCTGCGACTTGATGTCGTCACCGATCAGCGGCAGCCCGCGCTCTTCGAAACGGCGTTGCCAATATTTTTCCGAGGCGATGAAAACCGGGATGCAATTCACGAAGGCGCAGCCGGCCTCAAGGATTTGCTCGACATACCATTTCGTCGCCATCTCCGAGCCGACCGGGAGATACGACACGACCACATCGGTGTGCGTCGCCTGCAAAATTCCCACGATGTCGTCGGTCGGGCCGGGAGCTTTTTTCACCACCTCCTTGAGATATTTGCCGAGACCATCGTGGGTCATGCCGCGATGCACCGGCACGCCTAACGACGGCACTTCGGCGAATCGGATCGTATTGTTAGGCTGGGCGAAGATGGCTTCGCTCAGGTCGCGCCCGACTTTGGTCGCGTTGATGTCGAACGCGGCCGAGAACTCGATGTCGCGCACGTGATAACCGCCCAACTCGACGTGCATCAGCCCGGGGACGAAATCGTCCACGCTCGCCTCGCGATAAAATTGCACACCCTGCACGAGCGACGAGGCGCAGTTGCCCACGCCGATCAGTGCGACCCGGATTTTGTTGCTGCCATTACGATTCATTTCTTTCTCCTCATACTTTTGCGGTTAATTGCGGGCGCGTACTTTTGCCAGGGCGCTTCCGCGACCGCGAGTTCAAATTCCTCCGCCCGATGTTCGGCGGTATGCTCGGCGAGAACGCGCTGCCGCGCATCCCAGAAGATGGTGAGTTATCCGGCCGCTTCGTCTCTACGATCGCCTGCTCGAGTAATTCATCGAGCACGCCGGCGCCGCTCGTTTTCATCATCACGTCGGCGGTTTTGCTCGCGGCCGCGATCACACGCCCGGCCTCGCCTTCGTTAGGCTGATAAACCACGACCTGCGCCCAATCGGGCTCAGGGAAGTCGTGGTGCTGCTGGCGCTCGCAGGCGTCCGGTTCATAAAAGGTGATGCGGTGGCCGCGCTCGTGCAGGTAGCGAATAATTCCACGGTAGTAAGTGGCCGAGCCGTTCCAAAAAGTCGAGAGTAATGCGCGCTCCAGTTCCGGCTTGTTCAGGACCCTGGCCATCTGCTGCGCGATCTCGATAATGCTGTAGGCGCGAGAAAAGCCACTTGGAAACGACGAACGCAATCCTGCTGCGGAAGCGAAAGTTGAGCGATACCAGCCTGATCGTCTGCTGGTGCACCGAGTCGTTAGGCTGCATTGCCACGGTGGCGCGGGGGGCGCGCCGGCCGAAGAGCCCGTTCGCCGGAAGGCTGGATCTTTTCTTTGAAGCCGAGATCCAGTTCCGGCGAAGCCGGCGCTCGCATCTGCACAATTTGACGGAGACAGCCTTGCGAAATCCGCATGCCGGGATTCGCGAAAATTATCTTCGCACCCAGACGGCTTCGTATTTCGTCGAGCTGATCGAAATCAGCACCGAACCGGAACATCCCGCGCCAGAGTTGTTTTCACTTTTGCAGAGAGCATTTGGTTTCCTCGACACTCACGACGCGAATTTGCGCGCGGTTCGGCATTTCGAAGCAGAGCTGGCCCGGCTCCATGGCGTGCATGACCGGGCGACTTTGCAAAGCGAGCCGTCCGCGGCGCTGGGCGCGCTTTTCGGACGCTTGCCCCGAGGGAGAGCGGCGCTGCTCAGCGCGCTCGCCTGACTTTCGAAAATCCTCGCCAGCGCCCGTCGCCTGGTTAAGGTCGTGGCGCATGAAGAGACATCTGCTACTCCTGTGGTTGACGGTTGCGATTTGCGCGCTCGCAGCTCCGGCTCCGGCCGATACTTACAAGATCGACCCGGTTCATTCTTCCATCCGGTTCAAGGTCCGCCATTTCTTCAGTTATGTGGAAGGCAGCTTCACCAAATTCGATGGCACGATTCAGTTCAATCCCGAGCAGCCGGAGAAATCTTCAGTCACGGCGACGATCGACCCGGCGAGCGTCGACACCCATAACGACAAACGCGACGCCGATCTGCGGAGCGACCATTTCTTTGATGTCGCGAAGTATGCAACGATCACCTTTAAGAGCAGGAATCTGAAGCAAACCGGCGCGGACAGCGCCGACATCGTCGGCGACCTAACGATGCACGGAGTGACGAAAGAGATCACCCTGCACGCCAAGTTTCTGGGCAAAGGAAAAGGGATGGGCGGCAAGTTAATCAGCGGCTGGCAGGTCACGCCCGAGCCAGTCAAGCGCGGCGATTACGGGCTGACCTGGAACAAGGCGGTCGAAGGCACGGCGGTGGTGGGCGAGGAAGTGACAATTGCGATCGATGTCGAGGCGGATAAGGCCCCCTAACGAGTATACCTAACGACGGGGGTTCAGTTCACTTCTGTTCCGCGAGCCAGACGCCTTCCCAATCTTCCTCCGGCGGCTGGCGGAGAAAGATCTGACAGCGCGCGAGATAAACAGAAGTGAGTCTGTCCTCCGGCCAGAGTTCGAGGCAGCGCTGAAAATGCCGCGTTGCCTCGGCGAAGCGGCCTTCTCGATAAGCGTCACGCGCTCCGGCATAGGTGGAGAGATACTCCTGCATCTTACTCTCCAGCGCCTGCTCCGCTGAATGAACGACGGAATAGACGTCGAGCGCTCGGGCCTTACCCTTGACCGCGACACGATCGACAAACTGGAGAGTAAAGCGATCGCGCAACAGTTCCGCGGCCGCTTCGCCGAGGAGAATGTCACGGCCGTATTCCTTCGTCAGCCCTTCCAGCCGCGCAGTCACATTGACGGTGTCACCGATCACGGTTGGCTCCATTTTTTTGGCCGAACCGATATTGCCGAAGACGACTTCGCCGTAGTTCAGGCCGCAGCCCATCGCGAACGTGCGCAGGCCGCGCTTCGACCAATCGGCATTCAAGCGGCGCAGACTCTCCTGCATGCGCAAAACCGCTTCGAGGGCGAGCCTCGCGTCCTCGTTAGGCCCGCTGCTGTTAAGATGGCCCCAGACGGCCAGAATGGCGTCGCCGATGAACTTATCGATCGAGCCGCGGGAGGCAAAGATATCCTCGACCATCGCGGAGAGATACTCATTCAACTGCCTGACGAGCTGATGAGACTCCATCTCTTCGGCCATGGTGGTGAAACCGCGCAGGTCGGTCAGGATAAGGGCGCAGCTGGTGCGCTCGCCGCCGAGGGCGTTGAGGTAACTCTCGGGGTTGTCGAGAATGTCGCGCACGACTTCTTTGGAAACATAAGTCTCGAGAGTGCGCCGCACGCGCAACTTCTCCAGCGTTTCGCGCGTGTAATCGTAGATCAGGGAAGTGAGACCAGTGAGGGAAAACGCGAGCACCGATGGAACTCCGGGCACGACCGTCGAGCCGTAATCGTAGGCAAGCTTGATCGCAAAAAGAAAAGCAACGGCAGCGCCGATAAAGGCCGCCAGACGCCACCAGATGCGCCCGAGGAAAGCAGTCAGCACCCAGGCGCCGAGACATCCGAGCGCGACGAGAAGATAAACCGACCAGCGCGGCCAGGCATGGAGAAACGCACCGTGGACGAGAGCGTTGAGCGATTGCAGGTGTAGCTCTGGCCCGGCCATCAAACCGAAAGCAGTCGCGTGTTCGTCGTGCGCCCAATTCCCCGCCGGGCCGACGAGCACGACCTTGTCGCGCACCAATGCACCGTCGCCGAAATTTTGCTTCCAGTAATTTGGGATGAAAACCTGATAGACCGGGATGGGGACGTAGGTGCCGGGCGGTCCGCTGAAACGAATGAGGCGCGATTGGAATGGCCGGGGGAGTGAGGGCCCGCCAAGCCAGCGGCCGGCGCGGGCCGCGAGTGAAGCGGGATCATTCGAGTTGATGGCGGCCGGCGGAGCGGCTCCCTGCAATTGCTCGAGCGTTGTCCGATAACGCGCCGCCCTAACGATGTCTCCGTAGCCGGGCCAGAAATTGACATAACCGATCGACGGACTTCCCGGAGCGTCGTTAGGCACGATCGTCTCGCTCGGCAAATCGAGCGCCCACGCCTCCGAGCCGGGTCCGATGATGCTGGAGGAAAAGTTCGCGCCCACGACAATCCGATCGGGGTGACGCGCGATCGTGGCACGAAGATATCCATCGCCGTTGCCGGGCTTCGGGAGGAGCAAATCGAAGACGACGCCGCGCGCGCCGGCGGCGAGCAAGCGCTCCGCGAGGAGACCATAAACTTCGCGCGACCAGGGCCAGCCGGTGGTGATGAGCTCGAGGGCGCGCCGTTCCGCGCTCGCCGCGGGGACATTGGCATAGAGCGAGTCGAGGTCGAGTTGCGAGAAGCCGATCGAACTGTTGTCAATCGCGAGAAAAACGAGCCGCGAATCGGGCGGCAGAAATCGCCCGGAGGCTGTGACGGCGTCACGAAAACGATATTCCCAAGTCGTTAGGCGATCGCCATCGCCGCGCTCTTCGAGCCACCACAGCCCGGCGACGAGGAGGAAGATAACCGCGGCGATGAGCGCGTGAATGAGGCGTCGGGAAAACCGGTGCACAGGTTATTGCAGCGAGCGGGAAGCTTGCCGGCCGGCCGCGATTGGCGAAGAAGTCAGGCCGTTCATCTGCGAATTGCGTTTCTTACAGATTGCCGCGAGCTGCGCAATTCTTTCGTCCTTGACACCATACCGCTTTTCCCGCCCTCATAACCCGCAACTGATATGAAGAGCAGAATTTTCTTTGCACTAATGTTTCTCGGTGCGCTCGCCGCCGGCGCGCCGGTGACGAGCGCGGCCGATCTCTCACAGGCGACGGTGCGCCAAAAAGTTAACGTCGTTACGCTCGCGCCCCATCTCAATGCGGCCCCTCATCCTGTGTCGCAAGGCGCGGTTGTGCGAGACGACAACGTTGTCCGCACTGGGAACGAATCGCGCGCGGAGCTGCAATTTACCGACCTCACCCTCGCGCGGCTCGGGGCGAACGCGATCTTTAGCTTCGACGCGCAGGCGAGGACGATCGAGTGCGAGCGAGGCGCACTTCTCTTTTCGAAGCCGACGAACTCGGGGCGAGTAGATATTCGCGCCGCCGCGGT
>JAICXG010000311.1 GCA_025980625.1 Chthoniobacterales bacterium | reverse complement strand
CATCGCTCCAATTGGCGCGAACGAAGAATGCGCGAGAGCAAAGCGGGCAAAGCCGCGGCCTGATTTTTCTCGCGCTTCCTTTAAGGCGATCCCGTGAGGTCGCGAAGGAAAAATGAAAGAGCTTGATTCGCCTAACGAGAGTGGCGCCGTCCGCGTCTTCGATGCGGAGATGATGCGCCGTGCCCTGCGCCGGATCGCGCACGAGATCATCGAGCGCAACCGCGACCTCAGCACGCTTGTGCTCGTCGGGATTCCAAATCGCGGCATCGAGCTGGCGCAACGCATCGCGACCGAAATCACAGCGATGGAAAAAATACAGATCCCGACCGGAATCATCGACGTCTCGATGCATCGCGACGACGTCGGGAAGCGGGCCAGCCTTCCCGTCGTTAGGGCATCGAAACTTCCGCTCCCGCTCGAAGGCAAGACGCTCGTCATGGTCGATGATGTTCTCTTTACCGGGCGCACCTGCCGCGCGGCGCTGGATGCGATCCGGTCCTTCGGCCGGCCGGATCGCATTCAGTTGGCCGTCCTGATCGATCGCGGCCATCGCGAGCTGCCGATTCGCCCGGATTACGTCGGCAAGAATCTGCCGACCGCGCCTAACGAACGCGTGCGGGTGCGGCTGGAGAAAACGGACGGCGAAGCAGATGCGGTTTGGCTGGAGAAGGAAAGATGACCGCTCGCTGGCAACGAAAAGATTTGTTAGGCCTGCGCGAGCTTTCGGCCGAGGAGATCAGGCTCGTCCTCGAGACCGCTGACGCCTTCAAGGAAGTCGGCACCCGCGAGGTGAAAAAGGTTCCCGCGCTCCAGGGCAAAACGCTCGTCAATTTGTTCATTGAACCGAGCACCCGCACCCGGACATCCTTTGAGCTGGCAGCGAAACGTTTGAGCGCGGACATCGTCAACATCACCGCCTCGGCCTCCAGCCTAACGAAAGGCGAAACCCTCAAGGACACGGCGCGCGTTCTCGAGGCGAACCACGCCGACATCATTGTCCTGCGTCACAGCTCGCCGGGCGCGCCGCAGTTCCTCGCCACGCGCATCGCGGCGAGCGTAATCAACGCGGGCGACGGCGCCCACGAACATCCGACCCAGGGTTTGCTCGATCTATACACGATCCGCGAAAAGAAGGGCGCAGTCGCCGGGCTGCACATCGCGATCATCGGAGACATTCTCTTCAGCCGGGTCGCGCGCTCCAACGTTTTTGCGCTTCTGAAAATGGGCGCGCGTGTGACCCTGGTGGGACCAAGCACGCTCGTGCCGCGCGAATTCGAGCAGCTTGGCGTGGCCGTGTCGCACCAGCTTGAGGAGGTGCTGCCGCAAGTCGACGTGGTCAATCTGCTGCGCATCCAGCACGAACGTCAGCGCAAGGAATATTTCCCCGGGCTCGGGGAATACATCCGGCTTTTTGGCCTAACGAAAGAGCGGGCGAAACTCCTCAAGCCCGATTGCCTGATCATGCATCCGGGACCGATCAACCGCGGGGTTGAGATCGACAGCGAGCTGGCCGACGGACCTCAAAGCGTCATCCTCGATCAGGTGACCAACGGTCTCGCGGTGCGGATGGCGGTGCTTTATCTCTGCGGAGGAATCGCGACGTGAGCGGCATCCTGATCCGCGGTGGCCGCATCATCGATCCGGCAAACAACCGCGACGAAGTAGGCGATCTTTTGATGGTCGAGGGCCGGATTGCCGATCAATCAGCCATCACTCATCAGCTATCCGCAGTTGAAGAAATTGACGCGACCGGGCTGATCGTTAGTCCTGGGCTCATCGACATCCACGTCCACCTGCGCGAGCCAGGTTTTGGTTGGAAGGAAACGATCGAATCGGGGGCGCGCGCGGCCGTCGCCGGCGGATTCACGACGGTCGTTTGCATGCCGAACACTTCGCCTGTCGCGGATAGCCCGAGCACGATCGCCTGGATAAAGGACCGTGCGGCGGAAGTGGCATGCGTGAATGTTCTGCCGACCGGTGCGATTTCGAAAAATCTCGCGGGCGAGGAACTGGCGCCGATCGGGTCGCTTGCTCAGGCCGGGGTCGTTGCGATCACCGATGATGGTCACTGCATTCAGAATAACGAACTCATGCGCCGCGCGGTCGAGTATGCGCGGATGGTGGGGGTGCCGGTGCTCGATCATTGCCAGGATTACAACCTGGTCGGCACCGGCCTCGTCCACGAGGGCTACTGGAGCACGCTCCTCGGCTTGCCGGGCTGGCCGAGCGCGGGCGAGGAAGCGATCGTAGCACGCAATGTTCTCCTCGCGGAACTTTGTGAGCACCAAATTCATTGCCAACACCTGAGCGCGGCCGGAAGCGTTCGCCTGCTGCGCGAAGCGCGGACGCGCGGGGTCAGGGTGAGCGGGGAGGTTTGCCCGCACCACATCGCGCTGACGGATGAATCGGTGCAGAACTTCGATACCAATTACAAAATGAATCCGCCGCTTCGCACAGGGCGCGACATTGAAGCGCTGCGCGAAGGAATTGCCGATGGCACAATCGAGATTCTGGCGAGCGATCACGCGCCGCACGCTGGCTTCGAGAAAGAAGTCGAGTTCGATCGGGCACCATTTGGGATCGTTGGGCTTGAGACCGAGCTGGGAATTTTCCTCGATCGCCTCGTGCACAAGCATCGCACGATCGATCTGCCGCGGCTCATCCAGATGCTGACGTGGAATCCGGCGCGATTGTTAGGCTTGAACGCCGGCACGTTGTCGTTAGGCGCTGCCGCTGATGTCACTTTGATCGATCCCGACCTCGACTGGATGGTGGACGTGAGCCGCTTCGAGTCGGCCTCGCGGAACACACCGTTCGATGGCTGGAAACTGAAAGGTCGCGCGGTCCGAACAATCGTTAGGGGAAAAACCGTCTGGCAGCTCTAGTCTAAGCGGAGGGATAACCTCCGGAGATGTAATCGCGCAGCGCGTCCAAGGTTGCGCTCTGGGTCGAGATCACTTCCTTCACGAGGTCGCCGATCGAGATAACGCCACGCAGTTCACCGTCACACACCACCGGGAGATGACGAATGCGTTTGTCCGTCATGAAATGCAGGCATTCCTCGACCGTCTCGCGCGGATGCGCGGTCGT
>JAICXG010000064.1 GCA_025980625.1 Chthoniobacterales bacterium | reverse complement strand
CTAACGAGAACAAGATGAGCCGCCGCGAGCCAGAGCGGGCATGGCTGCAAAGGAAGAGGTTGAAGTCACGGAAAGCTGGGTAGTACGACGGCTCGCGGTCGGCTCCATAGCATGGTTAGGTCCGGGCAGAGTATCCATTTACGGATTTGACTTTCTTATCGCCGTACCCTCGCAAAAAGTCCATTTCGGTCCGTCATCTATCGAACATTCAATGCGAAATTTCTTTTTGTCTGGAGACACCTGTTCCGAGGAAGCCCACAATTTAGTAGTATGGCCACCCTCTTTACTTTCCTCGTACCTGTGATCTCCTTCGAGTGTCATAAGCGTGACATCAGTCCAGGTTGGCAGAATATGCGTTACCCTATATTTTTGCTCAATCGGATCCCACGCTGTAATTACCATTCGTGGCGCCCATCCGGCTGGCAGGTAAGCCCATTGATCGGAGATTAAGAACAGGCGGTCCTTGGACCAATATACCCGTTCAAATACCTTGCCATGGAATGGCTGAGCATCGGGAGTACGCTTGTAGATCCCCTCACTGGCCCAGGTTCCGAGTAAGGGCTCAAGCTTGTCAAGCGCCGCTCGCGGAGTAGTCGACGGAGCGGGTGGCTCGCCCGAGACGGCTGAGAACGCGATGGCCAGAATGCCGATCGCAACTACCATCAATGGCTTCACCCGAACAGAATCAGCTTGGCGCATAGACCTAACGAGACGGAGCTGAGCTGCTGCGAGCGAGGGCGCGCGCGGCAGCGGGTTGACGGGTTGAACTCAAGTAAAGCTCGATAGTACGTCGGCTCGCAGTCAGCTCCAGCGTCTGGTTAGATGGTTCGCGTGCCATGCGCTATAACCTCACGAGCACGGCGCCGGCAAAAAGAACAAAGAGGACGAGAAAGAGAATGTTGTAGCCTGCGACTAACCGACTAAACCGGTTGAACTGCTCGTCGCGGAACTCCTGATAATCCTTGCGCCACAGAAAGCGAATGACACGAAGACTGGTCAGGAGGCTCCATCCACCGTTGAATACACTCGGGCGACGCAGCGAATCCCAACAGCCGGGGTAGCGCAACCGCATCGTGCGAAAATAGGCGTAGTGCAGCCCGATGCCGAAGCAGGCGACACCCAGAACGACGAACTGACTGTAGAAGATGAGCTTTGCCATCTAACGAGAATAAGATGAGCGACGGCGGACGAGGGCGCGCGTCGCTCGGAGTGGAAGGGTAGAAGTCATCTCATAAGTGGGGCGTACAGCGGTCCGCCGTTCGCTCCATCGCATGGTTAGGTGTTTCATTCTTGCAATGTGTCATGCACGATCTTCGAAACGTCCTCACACGGGTCAAGCTCTTCAAGCAAGCGGACGACTCGTTCCACAACTTTTGGCGCATTTGCGGCGCACTTCGCGATCGTATCCGCTTGGTGCTTCGCGTGCGCGAACATCTTGTTCGCATCCTTTATCGACGTGAGGTCTTTGATCCGCGCCTTCGCGTGAACCAAGTCGTTTCGTGTGGCTATCAGCTCGCGGAGCGAGCTGATAGCCACGGATGTTTCGTCTGGCGCTTTTCCGGTGACAAGCTTTGGGATGACCAGCCACTTCGCCAAAAGACTTAGCCTATCAAGATGCTTCACAAAAAATTCGTGGCTAAGGCGACGCAGTGCATAGCGGTAAATTGCGTGCTCCAGCGCTGTGACCGCGAACACTACTGCAATAATTGAAGATGTTTTCACGTCGCCGTAGAGATGGCCTAATTCCAGCCTTTCTTTTGTTGTCAGTCGCTTGCCCCTCTTGCTCTTTCGAAGTCGTCGTATTCGCGATTCGGATTCGCGCGCGTAGTATGAGTTGAATGATGCAATCGCGAAGAAAGGGTAGATCGCGTCTATTATGAGCTGGTGAGTAGCCGATCGAGGACGCTTTTTCACCTAACGAGAACAAGATGAGCGACGGCGGACGAGGGCGCGCGTCGCTCGAAGTGGAGGTGAGGAAGTCATCTGAAATGTGGCCCCGAAGCGGTCCGGCGTTCGCTCCATCGCCTGGTTAGATGAACTTCGCGCATAATCAGCGCGGGCGAGCGAACGTGAAGGTGACTGGCATATCAATCTCGCGCCACTTTCCTGGCCTCCAGCGCCAACGCTGAAATGACGCTATCGCCGCCTGATCGAGCGTGGCATAACCAGTGGACTGTACCACGCGGACTTTTCTCACGGAGCCCGTCGTGAGATCGATGGTAAGTCGAAATAAGCCGGAGCCTGCGTGGCCCTGCTTCTTCTCCTTTTCGGGATACTCGGGGCTTGCCTTTGCTGTCGCGTCATTAATCCATGGCGCACGTCCGCCACCGTAATCGGCTCCGCGATGGCGAACTCCCTGCGCATCGACAGCAGCGGAAAGCCACTTCGAGCGATCGTCCGCATGCAGAATACCGCCGGTCAGCAGGAGCAAGCTTACAGCGCGCGTGAGCAGACTACGGATGGAACCGTTCATCTAACGAGAACAAGATGAGCCACCGCGCGAACCACGAGTGGCGTTCATAAACAGAACAATCTGGGCATATCGCTGGTCCGCGGTTGGCTCCATCGCATGGTTAGACTTCTTTAGCTCCAATGCCAATTGCCTCCTTGAATGCCTATGATAACAAGCGGAATGGAAAGTATGATGCGGGTGAGTGTGATGTACATCTGGTGAGGTGTAAACCGCGGAATAAACTCAACCGACGGAAGCCAAATCAAACCGAGGAAAAAGAAAACGAGTGCATCTCTCGGGTGGCCGCTCTGGTAACTCGTGCCAGTGCCAACGGTCATCATGATGAAGGCTGCGAAGCCAAGTCCGAATTTTGTCGCGCCCCACGCCAGAATCGCCTGTTGACGGCGTGTCATGCGCGAAAGAATCAGCGGCACCAAGCCGACCCAAACGATGAGATCTTCAATCGCACCGCCGACTCGCTGGCCCATGGGAGCAGTCGGGTTCAGGAAATCGCTAGCCAGCTTGAGAACGCCACACAGCGCCGCAACGTACGCGACAGGGAAATGGCGTGAAAGCGGACCGAAGATGAGATGGCTCTCAACGTGACGAATGGTGAGCGGCGTCTCAAACTTGCTGCCGTCGATCTTGAGCTTGTCGAGGAAGGATGTCACGCGATTAGGTCTAACGAGAAGTAGACGAAGTTTCGCAATTAAATACGAACATTTTTTCGCCTATCATGGTTTCGAGAGCTGCTCCGGAGGAGTATTTTGGTCAATTGGACTGCGGATGGCAAGCCCGGGTTTGTTCAGGACGTGCGTATAAATCATCGTGGTGGCGACATTTTTTGTGGCCCAAGGGCTCGTGCACGGTTCGGGTGTCGTAGCCGCTTTCCAGGAAGTGAGTGGCGAAGCAGTGCCGGATATACGGCAGCTCGCTGTCTTTGGTACGCCAGGCATAAATAGGCTGTTTCCCGGCGTTTCGCAGGTTTTGGGGTGCTCGTAAGGGCGCCGGGTTTCGTCGGGGCGAGGTCCAAGGGCTGTTGAAAGGGGACGCGGCAGGCAGTCGGTGTGCTGGTTTATCGCTGAATGGAAGATTGGGACAGCAAAAAAGTGCCGCGGTCAGTTTGGTTGTTCGTTGGGCAGGTATCGGGTAACGGACTGGACCAGCCGAGACGATTCCTCGGGTTACTTGCTGCGGTTGCCGTCGCCGCGGCGATGAAGAAGTGAAACTTCGAAACACGTGCGTTTTTCGAAACACGTGCGTTTCCAAGTGCAACTTGGGAACGAGACGCAAAACTTGGGAACGAGAGGGTCGAGAGAGTAACCACACACGGGTAAGAGGCTCTGACCCCGAATTGCTCCGCAGGGTCACTCTGCGCGTAACAATTCCGTTACGGTTCAGAAGCGGCAAGGCGGGCGAATCGCTACGATTCTTCAAACATGAAACTGACAACCAAACCGGATGTGAATGATTCTAATAAGAGCGAGAATCTTCCTCTCGCGGACAGTCTGAAGGGCCGAGTCAAATCTCGAAAAAGCTATATCAGCCGCCGTTCGTTCCTGGGTAAAACCGTCGCCATTGGCGCAGGAACAATGGGGGCGGGACTGCTAACCAGTATCCGAGCCGCAGAAGCAGCAAGTGGCCGTCTTTCACCGGGAGACGCGGCACTGCTTCGCTTTCCGGCGGCGGTGGAGCTGCTCGAGGCCGACTTTTGGATCCAATACAATGAACTTGCCGGCATCCAGGATAAGGAAGTGCCCGGGGGCAGCGGCAACCCCGACTACACCGCGGCCATTGAAGTGCTTGACGAAGACATGGCCGACTACATCCATGACAACACTGATGATGAGATCACGCATCACACCTTCCTTAATGCCTATCTTGTCTCGAAGGGAGCGGCGCCGGCCAACCTCGACGCCTTTCGCACTCTTATGGGTAGCACCGCGACCGGAGTGAACACAGCCTTAATCGGGAAGCGGCTGACGAATCTGACTCAACTGACCCTGGATACGAGCTGGTGGACCCGCTATCGTGACGACCGGCATAACCCGGATCTCGATCCGACCTTTGTCTTCCCGCAGGCCGTCCCGAGCCTGGCCGTAAACCAGCACACGGCCATTCCTCGAACCGATGCCGATACGAGCGATCCCAATTTCCTACAGGCGATCGCGAATACGGCGGCTTTCCACTTTCCCACGATTGAACAAGGTGGCACCAGCCTTTACCCATCGCTGGCGCAAAGGGCCACCAATGTGGAAGTGCTCCGTATCCTGATGAGCATTGGCCCAACCGAAACCATGCACTTTCAAACCTGGTCGGACAAGGCGGGGAACGCGCCTGTCCTGAGCGCGGTGGACCCGGTGACAGGTGTTAAAGTGACGTTTCCCGATTTCGAGGTCGAAAACGAGCTCTTCGATAAGAGCCTGATCATGCCGGAGCCATGTCCGTTCCTGGATCGAAGCCTGCCCATTGTTTCGATCATTCGGCCAACGAACACAGTAGGGGCCGCGATGGGCGCCCTCACATTCCTGACAGACATGGGGCTATTCATTGGCCAATCGGCTGCGTTCTTTGCCTACATGACTCAACTGGCAGACGATGCCGACCATGCTAAACGCGGTTTTTGAGCCGAGAAAGCAAGTGAGGCTCACGGAAACCACTAATAACACAAAGCGCCCAGCCTTATGCAAAGAGGCTGAGCCCAAAGGGCAGGCGCGCGCGTGTCCTGCGCGGCGTTTGCGATCGGGATAGTCACGAGCGGCAGGCTCTCCTTTTGGCCAGAGGAGGGCCTGCATCTTCCCAGGCCTCGTCTTCGACGGACGGGTTAGCGCCATGCAAACGGCGCACTGAAGAAAAAATGAAAAGCTACGGTTGACTGGACAGGTCGCCGGGCCTGTCTTCCTGGTGCAGTGTAATAGTGAATCCGGCTAGCGTTCCGCCCTCATTCTAACCTTCTCCCACCAGGAGAAGGGACTCCCTCTCCCCTCGGGACAGGGTGAGGGACGCTTGCCAGGAGCTTTAAGCTGACTTCCACGGGATCCCTCGACTTCGCTCGGGATGACGCGCTATTCTACGAGATGGCTTCGAGTACCCGCGTGCCATCGTTTCGCGCGCTACGACGAAAACAATCGGTGGTGCTAGTCGGGTATTCCTATTACTCACGGATTCCTTTACCTCCGGAGAGCGCAGGCGTTGAATCCTGCGCCCTCCTTTGGCGAAATGCTGCCTGGTTATTGACAGCGCAGAGTCTGGAAGGTGATGGAGTCAGATAGCTTGGTCCGGCCGTTTCTGATAACCGCGACCGTCGCGGTCTCAACCATTTCGTCGGGATACAAGGTGGTAACCGTAGGATTGGCGTCGGGCACTGTATCCAGCACACCGTCATTATCGAAGTCCCAGGCGTAAAGCACGCCCGAGCGGTTTGGCGACAATACGGCAGTCAACGTCACGTTGACCCCATTTCCACCCTGACACTGCTGGCTCACGACGCTGGCCGTCAACGTCGGTGCTGCTGGTTCGGTGAAGGCACTCGGCGCCGTCATCCCTATCATCATGAGACTCAGAGCTGCTGCCCCGATCCACTTCATTGTCTTGTTTTTCATATTTCATTTCCTCCTATCGTTGTTGTTTGTTTGTTTGTGACGCGGTTTATCCGCGCGCTTTGTTTGTTCGTTTATTCAGAGGCGAAGGAAAGAATTGAAAGGTAACCCGGCTGTAACCTTTGCCGCGCAGTGAGTGACTGGTTTGCTGTCTTTGTCTACCGCCTGACCTGAACAGCGGTGGGACCTAGCTAACCCTCAACTCAGCTCGTCCGCCCAAGCGCTTCCAGATGCCAACCACAGCCTACGTGCTGCCGGCAACGACTTGGTGAGCAAAGTTGCCGCACCCCGGCGTCGTGTTCGAGCACCGCCTTTCAGCCGGCTGTAAGATGAGAACAACGAAAAGTAACAACGGCGTTACTTATCTCTTTTTGCGCGTCACAGCACCGCAGTGCTTATTGCGCTGCCTTGAAAACACATTCAGCTCAATCCAATCGGGCCGGAGCGGCGCTCGCCATCTTTCGGCATAAGTTCTTTCTCACACTCGGCCTCGGCCTCGCCGCTCTGCTCATCCTTTCCAGTCAAAAGGCGGACGCCCAGACGCGCTTCCGCTCGTTCCCGATCCGGGGCGGCTCGGGGCCGTTTGCTATCACGATGGGCGCGGATGGAAATTTCTGGTTCACTCTTTCCAACAGCAGCGAGGTGGCGCGCATCACACCCCAGGGTCAGATCAGTTACTTCGTCACCCCGGCCTCGAGTAACCCAGCCTTTATCACGCCCGGCCCGGACGGCAATATCTGGTTCGGCGAGGGCTCGACGGGAAAGATCGCTTCCATTACTCCTGCGGGCAATATTACCGAATTTCAGTTCTCCTTTTTCGGGGTAAGCGTCGGCATTACCACTGGCTCCGATGGCAACATCTGGTTTACCGACCAGACCGACCACGCCGTCTGGCGCTTCGATCTCTCCAGCGGAATGTTTACAGAATTTAAGACGCCCACTCCAAACTCTTTTCCGGGCGACATCACTACCGGCTCCGATGGTAACATGTGGTTTACGGAGGGAGCAGTGGATAAGTTCGGCCGCATCACGCCTAATGGTGTCATCACTGAGTTCACCGGCGTAAGCTCGCCCACCTCAATCGCCGCCGGTCCAGACGGTAACCTTTGGGTGGCGAGTGCCTTTGTTGCTCAGGTCGCACGCGTTACACCTACCGGTGACATCACACTCTTTCCGACCCCGAGCCAGCCGACTATCATCAGACCCGGTAACCGTAACAATCTCCTGTTTACCGAGTTCAGCGCGAGCAAGTTCGCGTCTATCACCACGAGCGGAGTCGTGACCGAATCGGCGGAATTCATTCATAGCTTTCCTGAAGGGATAACGGCCGGCACGGGCAGTCAGGTCTGGTTCCTGGGCACAGGCACCAACCGAGTTTACGAGACGGTGGTGCCGCGCTAAGGGTTACTTTGTTGTTACCTGAAGGGAACTTCCATTGAACCTAACCCTCTATTGAATGGCTCAATCCAAGCTCCGGTGAGACGTGGCCACCCGTAGGCTGCAGCCGTGTCCATCTCCACGAAGCGCCAGGAGACAACGCCAGTTACCTAGGCAACAATGTGGCTCAGCCTGGCCAGAGCCAGCGCGCCGAGCAGCAGGCCAAAGTCGCGCAAAGCGATGTCGAAGTAGCCGGGGATGGCGAGAAGATTCAGAATGATGATGAGAAGCCAAACCGCCACGATGTAGGCGAAGATCCGCGGCTTAAGAAACACGCCAATCCCAGCGATGACTTCGATCACGCCGACCGCCAGCATGAGTTGGTGGCCATGCCCGCCCACCAGATTGTTGGCAATGGGCGGGAGGTACTTGTCCCAGTCGACGAGCAGGTGAAAGAACTTGTCGAGGCCGGCCACAATCGGCGCCACGGTAAACGCGAAACGGAGAATCTGGAACGCCTGATAGGAATATCTACGTTCGGTCGTGCCAAGTACGGTATCAGTTGGAGCTGTCATATTTTCGATCCTCTTTGATGGTGAGACGGGGCGGAAACATCCGCATTTGTCAGTTGAAGGAATGGGAAAGTGAAGCCCGATTCAGCTAAATAGCCAATGATTATTTTGACTGTTCACAGCACGCACTATCCTCGGGCTGTCATGTCATCGGAAGTGACCGGCTGCTTAACCGCGTTTTCATGGCCCGCTGGCGCAAGGAGATGCCCGAAGAGCTTGCCGGCTATGAGAAAGATCAGGCCGGCTATTCCACAAAAGGCCGCATGCATGAGCCAGAACTGCGCGGCCGGCATTCTTTCGAGCATGCCGCCGATCCAGCCGACAAGGTTGTTAGCCGCGAAGAGGTGCAGGAAATAAATCCCGATGATGGTTGACGATAATGCCGCCGGCGCGACCCGCGCATAAAGAGCGAGTGAGACCGGAAAGACATTCGCAAAGCCGATGCTGTTGAGCACATGAAAGGCGATGAGCCAGCCAATGGCAACTTTGCCGTGCGCCGCGGCCGCGATTGTCGCACCCGTCGCCAGACAGAGAAAGCCGGTCACTGCCACAAGACTGCCGATCCCGAGCTTCGTAATCTCCGCCGGCTCGGGGAACTTCTTCGCCCAGAGCCGCCAGAAGACGACCGCGCCGGCGAGGAAAGTCATCGAGAGGACTGAGTCGAGAGTTATAAGCCAGGTCGTCGGCATTTTCCGGCCGAAAAAGACAAGGTCAACGCTTCGTTCCGCCCAGATGAGATAGGCGTTGAAGATCTGCTGATTGCCAATGACTGCGAGCGTCAGGACGGGCAGGAGCGCGAGCAGCGCGATAATCGCCATCTTCTCCCGGTGAGTTAGTTTTGGCTTTGCTGCCCGTTCGCTCCTGGTCGTAGCAGCGGTGTCAGGCGGCAGATACTTTCTACCTGAGAGATAGATTGTCAGACCGATCAGCATTCCAATCCCGGCGGCGCCGAAGCCATAATGCCAGCCATAGATCTCACCGAGCGTTCCGGCGATAAGTGGCGCAACGATGACTCCGGCGTTGACGAAGAGATAATAAATCTGGAAAGCGTCGGCCCGGCGGTTATCACCTGTCTCATAGAGACCGCCTACCTGACTGGCGAGATTACCCTTGAAACAGCCGACCCCGATCAGCAGGCAAGTAAGTGCGGCAAGGAAAGTAAAATCGAACGCCATCAGGAAATGCCCGGCTGCCATGAGTAAGGCGCCCAGAGTTATGGTGCGGGTGCGCCCGAGAATGCGATCGGCGACAAATCCGCCCGCGATCGGCGTGAGATAGACCAGCCCGGTGTAAAGACCAAAGATAGCCGAAGCCAGCGCCTGCACCGAGAGCGGCCCGCGATAAATCTCCTCGAGCACCTGACGAAAAGGGCCAAAGCCGGCGATCCGTTCGATATGCCCGGGGTGCAGGAGCCGGTCCACCATGTAGAGGACAAGGAGCGATTGCATCCCATAGTAGGAGAAACGTTCCCACGCTTCGGTGAAGGCGAGATAGCCCAGGCCGCGCGGATGCCCGAGGAAACTGCGATCCTCAGCGCGATTCATTTGGTCAGAGTGTCAGGCCGGGCCGTTTTGGCAAGAGGCATTGCCCAATTGCGTTCGGCTCAAGACGGTGTGTCGCCCTCTGGCAGTTACAAGCTGGCGAAGAGCGCGGCGTAAACTTCAATCCCATCCCAAAGATTCTGGAGGCGCAGATTCTCGTCCGCCGCGTGCTGGTTATCGTCATGGTTGGCGATCGGCAGACCGATCACCGGGGTGTCGTTAGGCTGCTGGAAAAGATACATCGGGATACTCCCGCCGACCGTCGGCAGGCGCACCGGCTCGTGCCCCGCGGCACTCATCACACCCGCGACCTGGCGTGAGAGCGGGAGATCGAGCGAGGTGCGGGCGGGCGCATAACCGGCGCCCCAATTTACGCGCACGATTTTCGCGTGCTTCATGCGGGTGGCAGCGTCGGGAGTCTCGCGAACAATTGTGTAACCCTGGGACTGAAGATGCCGTTCCACCAGCGGCTTGATCGAATCCGGCGTCTCGTTAGGCACGAGCCGAAAATCGATCGAAGCGCGGGCTTCGGGTTGGATGGTGTTGGAGGCTTTCTCGCCCACGTGGCCGGCTTCGATCCCGCGCACGTTCAAGGCCGGCAAGAGTAATAACTCATTGAGGTGTTTCCCCTCCCCTTCGGTCGCGCTGATCTGAAATTCACGCCGAAGATCACTCTCCACATCTGGAATTTTGGCAAGCGCGGCGCGCTCCGCCGGGCTCGGCGGCTTCACCTCGTCGTAAAAGCCTTTAATGAGAATGCGGCCATTCTCATCCCGCATTGAAGCGAGCAAATGCGTCAGCCTAACGATCGCGTTTGGCACCCAGTTCCCGTAATGTCCGTCGTGCAGACCTTTGATCGGGCCGTAGACCGTTAACTCCAGATCGACAGTGCCGCGGGCACCGAAGAACAGCTCCATCCGGCGGCTTTGATGCACCGGGCCATCACATAAGACCCAGGCGTCGGGTCGCAAAATCTTTGGATACTTTTCCAGATATTGAGCGAGGTGCGGCGAGCCGGCTTCCTCTTCCCCTTCAAAAACGAAACGAAGATTGACGGAAGGTTTGATGCCCTGCGCGCGCAGCGCATCGAGCGCGGCGAGCATGCCAATGATCGGCGCCTTGTCATCGCCGGCGGAGCGGGCGTAGAGCCTCCATTCCGGATCGATCGACCTGGCATTTTCCCAGTCGACTTCCTGGCCGGTCGCATTGCGCATGACAGGTTTCCACGGGTCGCTTTTCCATTTCGCCGGATCGACCGGCTGGCCATCGTAATGGGCGTAAAAGGCGATCGTGCGTTGTGCGCCCGGCACGACCAAATCGCCGACCACGATAGGAGGCGCCTCGCCTAACGAGAGTAAGTCTGTTTTCAGCCCGCGCTTTTCGAGCCAGCCGCGAATCAAGTTCGCGTTGCCTTGGATGTTGGCGCGGTCGCTGGCCAGGTTCGGAATCGCGAGTAACTCCGCAAACTCTGCCAGGATCTCGTGCTCATGTTGCGCCCGCCAGGTATCGGCGGCTTGCGCCACTGCGGCCGGGTCCGTTGCGATGGCAGATTGCGTAAAAGCTGCAACCAGGAAAATAATCAGCAATCGCCTGGGAAAAGTTGCTTTACTGGGGAGAGCAAAGGACCTCGCAATCAAGCTCGTCGATAACGGGAAAAAAGCGCGCCTCGCATGGCTTGTGAGGTCGCTCGTTTCGCTCGGGATGAAAGAGGTTAGGCGAGTCCACAACTTCATCATCGGAGCTCCGCGGTGGCACCCGGGATTTTTTTCCACGGCTCGGCCCGGCCGCCGATATGTTTGGCGAGAAACTCTTCCACCCGGCCATAGAAATCGATCTGGTTCTCCGGGCGATAGAAGCCATGACCTTCATCCGGATAAACAACATAAGTCACTTCGCGCTTTGCTTTGCGCAAGGCCGCGACCATTCCATTGACGTTGGCGATTGTAACTCTCGGATCATTTTGACCCTGACCGATGAGAAGCGGCGCGCGGATCTGATCGACGTGGTAAAGCGGCGAAATCTCGCGGTTCAATTTCTCGTTGTGATCAAAGTCACCGCCACGCCGTCGCCAGCGGTTGGTAATGTTTGACCAATAACTTGGAAAGGAGCGGTAGAGGATCGCCAGCTCCGCCGGGCCGACTCCATCCACGCCGCAGGCGAAAAGGTCTGGCCTCATCTCAAGCGCTTTCAGGGTCGCAAAGCCGCCGCCCGACCATCCCATGGCCGCAATGCGTTTCGGATCGGCGATACCCTGGTCGATCGCCCACTGCGTCGCGTCGTAAAGATCGCGCTGAGTGCCGCGGCCCCATTCGTTAGTCCCGGCGTTGAAAAATTTAAGTCCCAGACCGGTCGAGCCGCGGTAGTTCACCTGGAGCACGCCGTAACCGCGATTGGCGAGAAATTGCACCTCGGCATCGTACTCGTTGTCATCGCGATACCACGGACCACCATGAATCAGGAGAACAAGCGGAAGCCTTTTCGCTTCCGCTCCGGGCGGAGTCGTTAGGTAACTTACGAGTTCGAGGCCGTCGCGCGACTTAATCACGAGCGGCCGCTTCGGCGCGAAGGTGAAACGCGCCAGCGCAGGATGTTCGTCGTAGAGTTTACTCAACTTTTTGGTCGCGCGGTCAAACAGATAGTAACTCCCAGGCGAGTCGCCGCGCTTCGGAGCGACAATCCATTTGTGGTCGGCGTGGTCGCGACTGATGACCTGGAGATTCCCTGGCACCTGTTGCCCAATCGCGGCGAAATCAGCCGCCACTTTGGGGTCGAGAAACACCCAGTGCGATTGGGTGTAATAAAACTCGACTGCCTGGATTGCCTTTGTCAGCGGATCACGCAAGACACTCGG
>JAICXG010000183.1 GCA_025980625.1 Chthoniobacterales bacterium | reverse complement strand
GTCTTTCACCATCTGGTAGGGCTGGAAAACATACGAGCGAATCTGGCTGCCCCAGGCGATGTCGCCTTTCTCGCCGTACTGCCGATCGATCTCGGCGCGCTTTTTGTCCTGTTCAATCTGGTAAAGCTTGGCCTGCAACATTCGCATCGCCAGGTCGCGGTTCCGGCCCTGGCTGCGCTCTGCCTGACAGGCCACGACAATCCCGGTCGGTTTGTGAACGATCCGCACCGCCGTCTCGACCTTGTTCACGTTCTGCCCGCCCTTCCCGCCGGAACGAAACGTGTCCACTTCGATATCGGCCGGGTTGATTTCGACCGGCGCCGACTCCGCAATTTCCGGCACAACATCGACACTCGCGAATGACGTGTGCCGCCGCTTGTTTGCATCAAACGGCGAAATGCGCACCAGTCGATGCACGCCGCGCTCAGTTTGCAGGTAACCGTAAGCGTAGTCCCCGCTCACCAGCAGCGTGACCGATTTGATCCCGACTTCTTCGCCCTGCTGAATGTCGATCGTCTGCGACGTAAAACCGCTCCGTTCGATCCAGCGCTGATACATCCGCAGAAGCATGTCCGCCCAATCGCACGACTCGGTGCCGCCGGCCCCGGAGTGGATCGTAAGGAAAGCGTTGGCGGGATCGTTTTCGCCGGAAAGAAACTGCCGCAGCTCGAATTCCTCCAATCGCCTAACGAGTCGCGCGTGCTCGGTTGCGACTTCTGCCTCCGCCTTGTGCCGAGCCGCATCCTCCGTCTCCTCGGCGGCCAGTTGCTGAAGCGCCTCGAAATCCTCCACCTCGCGCTCGAGTTCACGCAGCGGGTTGATCAAGCCGCGGAGCCGCGAAACTTCCTCCACTTCTACCTGGGCGCGCTCGCGATTCGACCAGAAATCGGCCGAAGCCATCCGCGCTTCGAGCTCGCTCAAGCGCACTTGCAGCTTCGGCAGGTCAAAGAAACCTCCGCAGTTCGCTCACCCGCGCGCGCAAATCTTCTGCGTTGATTGTTTCGACTTCCGTTGCCATGGGAAAAGATAATGGCCCCGCTCGCGATGCACAGGTGAATTATTTCGCGATCTGCGCCAAGCGGTCGAGTGCGTATTCCCAGCGACGCGTCATCTCATCACGCGCGGTGCCGGTGGGGAGAAAATAAGTCGTTACCGCCACTTCACCGTTGTCGAGCCGGACCCGGACCGGAGAGTTTGTGCGATCGGCAAAATACCATTTTCCCTGGAGCTCGCCGTCGCCTGGCTTGAGGTCGCGCAGCGAAAAGAGCATTTCCGAATCGCTCGAACCATCTGGATTTTTGACGACCAGCCACTTCCGGCGCTTATCCTCATCCAGCCAGTAATTGCGCAACTCTTCGGCGCCTTGCTGGATTGAGCGCGACACTTTGGCGGTATTACGAAAAACACCTTCCAACTCGAGCTGCACTCCGCGATACAGCTGACAGAAGCGCGTGCAGTCCTCTGGAGTCGGCATTTCCGGCGTGCCGGGAGGCACATCGATCAGCTCAAGACCGATCGGCTGGAATCGCGCGCTGCCCACCTGCTGCCGCATATCGTCGTAGAGCAACCGATATAATGCGCGCCGAGCTACACCCATGCGGCGCAAGTGATCGCTTACTCGGAAGTAACGAATCGCGAGCGGTGCTTGCTTCCCCGCTGCGAGCAGGATGAAGCCGGCGGTAAACTTCGGCCCGTCATCATCGGTGCCGCTGGGCGCGATGTGGATGAGATAAACACGCAGGCCGCCACGGAGTCCCGGCACTTTGCGGGAAAGAAACGCGAGCGACTCGCTCTCGACCGACGACAAGAGCGAGGCATCAGGCGGCCGCATGCGGGAAAGAAAGACGCGGCCAACCTCCAGCTCGAGGTGCCGTTGACAGAAACTCTGGAAGCGCGCTCCCGAGTTCGCGCCTGAGATGGTCCAGGTGACGCGAAACATACGCGACCAGGTCCAATGTGTGAACAGGTTCATCCAGCCGCGGTTGTCGGGATGCGAGTGCTCGTGTTCAAGATGAAGATCGTGGTAAACGTCCTCCATCAGCTGGATCATCCGATTGCAGAAATAAAATCCGGCGCGCAATTCCTCATACTTCTCTGGCAGCCACGCGGCTGGATTCGGCATCGGCGGCGCGTCTTTGGTTTGCGCGACAAGCGTGCGCCACTCGGGATAAATCTGCTCGTTCAGGAAACGCAGATTAGGCTCAGTCCGGAGCGTTTCGTAGAGCTTGTTAAGCGTTTCGCCCCGGCGCTGGAAGACGGTTTCGAGCGCGCTGCTCGCTGGAGTCCAGCGCTGCTCAAGTTGAACGAACACCCGCTCCGTCGTTAGGCGGGAAAGATTCTCCGGCGTGTCCACGACCTGGAACGCGGTCGTGGCGATGTGGTGACCGAGCGCGCGATAGCTCTCAAATTGCGATTCGCCGAACCACTGATCATTCGTGCTCTCGTGCGGAAATTCCTCCACCCGCGCGGCGTAACGCAAAACATCGGTCGGCTCATCGCCGGTGAGCGAGGATTTGAGGTAAAAAATCGTCCCGGCCTGCGCGTCCGGGTCCGCCTTGTCGTAACGAATCTTCCCGACCGCGCAATGCCAGCCGCTGTGTCCGTGCTCGTCGCGTTTCCGGATGGCATCGACATCCAGCTCGATATCAATCCCGAGATCGGTCCGACATTTCTCGATCGCGTTGCCGAGCCCATCAAACCCAAAATTGCCATCCTGCTCGGCGTCACAGGCGAGAATGAAACGGCAGCGCCGCCGAACGAGCTCAAAGATGCCGAGATTCTCGAAATGCCCGCCATCGGAGAGGTAGATATAGCGGCCTTCCGCTCTCGTTAGGCCAAACATCTCGGCGACCAGCCAGGGCAAAGCCCAGTTCGGGCTGCTTCGGATCCAGGTTTTCGTGTGGCGCGGATTGCCGATCCACCAGCCAAGCCGGACGTTGAAGAGGGTCATGAGAAAAGCCGCCGCCGGCGAGCTGTGATAACCCATGTTGGGACTGGCCGCGGCGCCGGAGATCGTCATGGCGGTCGCAAGCGTGAGCGGCCCGCGCGAGCTGGCGTAAGCTGGAGTGCCCTCTGTCCCGCTGGTTGAACAGAACCCCGGCGGCAACTCGGGAAAATCGTAGCCGCAATACTTCGGGGTGAAGACAAAGGAAGCCGCCTTGCGTTGCTGCCAGGCCAGTTCGCTCCCGCCGACCAGGTTCAAGGCGCAGTTCAGGATCGGGTACGGCCCGGACTTCTCCTTGTCCCACTCCGGATCATTCGCTTCGGCCAGACCTTTGTTCGTTAGGCTAAGATTGGCCAGGTTAATGTCGTCGTTCTTATCAAAGCCGGTAAAGGCGTGGGGATTGCGCAGGCGCGCATTGGCCGCGCCGATATAACAGCGGGCGAGCCGATTCCGATAAAGCATGTGGAGAGAAAAGGCATTGATATCGAGCCGAATGCCGAGGAACCACGCAACGAGGAAACTGCCGAGAAGAAGGATGCCCAGCTCAGCATTGCCTCTTGCTCTCGACCCGCCGGGCGGCGGCTGAAGATGCGCATCGGCCAGCGTTTCCCAGTGGTGGCGCGACAAGTCGCTCCAGGGCGCCGGCGATGTTTTTGGCTTCAGCTCGACATCGATCGGCGGTTGCCCTTTTCCCTGCACCGTCAGGTTTAACTCTACCGCGGAGGATTTGCTCTCCGTCTCAGCCCCAACGGCAGCCGCTGTTTTGAAAACCGAGTTAACACCCCAGGAGAGCGCGGCGAGCAATCCGATGATGAAAACATAAGGAGCGATTTTCGCGAGCAGACCTAGCCACGGGCTCGAAGCGCCTTTGCCCGTCGCAGGACTGGCAGCGGCAAACAATCCGGAAATGGTTGTCGCCACCCAGGTAAAGCTGATCGCGGCGAGCGCGCTCTTAAGATGACCGGCCAACCACTCCAGGAGAAGTGGCGCGTAGAAGGCCAGGGCCAAAACGGCCGCCCAGAAAATCGCGTAAATCAAAAGCCAGGCGCCGAGCCGGCTCCACCATTCGCGGACCCATTCCGAAAGGTCCGCCCCACGCAATCCGATGTAGAGGACGAGCACGAGGCAGAGCGCGACGATGAAGAGCGGCGGCCCCCAGGTCAGACGCGGCCAGAAATTCCCAGGGCTCTGCGGCCAGGTGTGATGGAACCAGCCCAGGACCAGGCCGCCGGTTGCTCCGCCGATTACGATGCCGATGAAAGCCCAGACGAGACGCGAAATTGTGCGACCGGTTTCCTCTTTCGCAGAGTCCGAAGGCAGTCGCGGCTGATCCTTGCACCCGTTCCGGTCACGTCGACTTCGGATCTTTTCTGGAAAAAACTCGATCGCATGGGCAATCACCGCGACCAAGGTGGCGATCGCCGCCCACCAGATCATTTCGCGCCAAATCCACGAAGAAGAAGAGCCGGGCCGGCCGAGAAGGAGAAGAGAAAGAACGCCGGCAAGGAGGAATGGCAGGACGATCAACCATTGGACCCAACCCTGGCGCGTGAACCAGGGCGAAAAGTCGATCGGCCGGAGGAGGATCTCAGTCACCACCAGACCGGGCGATTGCTGCAACATGATCGCGCCCCGTTCCGGCACATCGCGCGCTTCACGTGGAGCACTCGCCTGCCGGCCATTGACGCGCGCGGTGAGATTGCGGCCAATACAAACGATCCGGAGGCGATCCGGTTCGTTAGGCTCGATCTGCTCGAATGGCCACTTCTCCGGTGGCTGCCCCGCCAGCTTGCCGGTCACGCCCCGGCCGATTTGCACTTCCCACTTTTCCTTTTCGTTAGGCTTGGACGCGCGCAGGAGCAGCCGGCCTTTTCCTTCCAGGCTCGTCAGCTTGAATTTCAGGTCCAAAACAAAATCCCCAAATTCCTCGCCTGACGACAAGACTTCCTCTCCGTTGGCAGCGGGCGGGCGCTGCAATTCCCGAACGTGATCGCCGCCTTTCACGAGCCAATCCCCAGCCCAGACATCGCGCTGGCGCCTTTGCAGGAAAAGCAGATTGCAAACGATCCAGGTCGTAGCGAGCAGCAGGAGCAAGCCGAAAAGCACCGCAATCCAGCCGCGAATCCAAGGCAGGCTCACGAGCACGCCGATTCCGCGCGGGAGCGCCAGGCAAAAAACCATTCCCGCGACCAGCGCGATCATGTTCAGGAGGACGTTGCGCAGATAAATTGCAACCAGCGTCCAGGTATCTGCGCCGAGCCAGCCGAGCTTCGGCGTCAGATAATTGCTGAACCGGCGCAGGAACCGGATCTCCTCCGGCGCCTCGCCCCAATGCTCTTTCCAGCGGGTGCGCAACCCCTGGGCAACTTCGTCGACCCTTCCTCCGCGCCGATGGATCCAGGCGGTGAGCCAACTGCCAATGTATCCGCCGCCTGAGACGGTCGAGAGATAATGAAACTTCCGCAGCAGGTGCATGTCGGCGAGCGCCTGGAGCACGCCGAGATTGAATGTTGCGCTGCGAATTCCGCCGCCGGAAAAAGCCAGGCCGGCGAGCCGGGTGTTGTGCGCTTCTGCGATCGGGTCGCTCCGGGCTTGCTCCTTCTGCTCTGCTTTCGGTCCAAATGCGGCCAGTTCTTCCCGCAAAACCTCGGGAAATGTTTTTGCCTCGGGGGCGCTCATTCCACACCGCTTACGAAATTCGCCGCGCCGCGAACAGAAAAAAGATGCGCTCGCAGAAATGCC
>JAICXG010000200.1 GCA_025980625.1 Chthoniobacterales bacterium | reverse complement strand
GTTTTTGCTCCGAACAGCGACCAGCTTGCCGCGACCACTCAGTACCTCGTTCAGGGTTCACTTCAGCAGTACCTCGGCGATCTCATCCAAGTCGATGCCGTGGAAGTGGAGAACGAAGATTCCACTTTGCGCGTTACCGTCCGCTATCTCGTTAGGCGCACGCAGACGGTGCAGACGGCGGAGTTCAGGAAAGGAGTCGCGACCGCATGAGTGACGCGACCACGCCGCTTTACTTCTGCTGCGACGAACGCCGCCGCGACGCGGTGCGAGGCAGCGCGCTCAACGGGATCGATTATCTCGAAGTGCTCGACCAGGACGCGCCTCTGCTTCCGTCGAATCGCCAGCGTTTTCTCCGGCTCCATTTCATTAATCCGATCGCGCCGAAATCGCTCAGCTCGGCCAACGTCACGATCAGCGGCGGTGAGCGGATTCGCGCGATCGTTATCCTTGGAGCCATCATCGGCACGAGCGACGATGCCGATGTCCTGACGGTCGAGGTCGAAGAGCCGGGCGATTTTTCGATTTACACTTTGTCGTTAGTCCGCGGTCCACATGAAACCGCGGCGCCTGATGGGATCGATCCACGCTTCGCGGCGGTTGATTTCTCCTTCAAGGTCGAGTGTCCTTCGGACTTCGATTGCGCACCGAAACAGATTTGTCCGCCCGGATCGCGGGTCGAGCCGGAAATCAATTATCTGGCGAAGGATTACGCCAGTTTTCGCAAATTGATTCTCGATCGAATCGCGCTCCTCTTGCCCGACTGGCGCGAGCGCAACCCGGCCGACCTTGGCGTCACGCTGGTCGAGTTACTCGCTTACATCGGCGATCAACTTAGCTATCAGCAGGACGCGGTTGCGACCGAGGCCTATCTCGGCTCGGCCCGGAAACGCACCTCACTTCGCCGGCACGCGCGGCTGGTCGATTATTTTGTTCATGACGGGACGAACGCGCGCGTCTGGGTGCAACTCACGCCTGAGGCCGACAACATCACGATTCCGACAAAGACCCAAATACTCAGCCGGCTCGATCGCCTTCCCGTTCGCCTAACGAACCTCGACGAAGCCTTGCGTCAGCATCCGATTGTCTTCGAAACACTGCATCCGATCACGCTCTTCGCGGCGCATCACGACATCCCTTTTTATACCTGGAGCGATCAGGCATGCTGTCTCGCGAAGGGCGCGACCAGTGCCACCCTGGCCGGTCATTTTCCCGATTTGCAACCCGGCGACGTGCTGATTTTCGAAGAACATCGCGCCCTTCTCACCGGCGCGACGGAGGACGCCGATCGCACCCGTCGCTGCGCCGTTCGCCTAACGACTGTGATCAAGTTCGCGGCGGATGGAAACAGCCCGCTGACCGATCCGCTCACTGCCGCTGAGATTACCGGGATCGAATGGATGGCGGAGGATGCGCTCCCGTTTCCGTTCTGCATTTCCGGCTTCGCGGATGAAGAGCACGGCTCGCAATATTTCGACGATCTGAGCCTCGCCCAGGGTAACATCGTGCTTGCCGACCACGGTCTCTCGATAACGGGCGAATCGTTAGGCCAGGTGCCCCAGCCGCAAATCCTGCTCCCGCCGGCGGCTGACGCGGATCGTTGCAGTCCGGTCTCGCCCCAATTCGCCCCGCCACGTTTTCGTCCCTCGCTGCAAAACAAACCGCTCACCCAGGCGGCGAAGTACGACCCAAGTCTGCCGGCTTCACAAAGCTTGATCGTCGAACCAGCAAAGAGCGATCCTGCGATCGAGCTGCACAGCACTCTGAACACCGACACCGCGGACTGGCAGTCGCAGCTCGATTTGTTAGGCAGCGCCTCCGACGCGAACGATTTCGTGGTCGAGATCGAGAACGATCAGACCGCTTTCATTCGATTCGGCGACGACGAATACGGCCACGCGCCGGAGCCGGGCACTTCCTTCATCGCCGGTTACCGGGCTGGCAACGGGACTTCCGGGAATGTCGGCGCGGAAACCCTCGCCCACATCGTCACGCCGGAGGCGGTGAATTCGGTGCGCAATCCGCTGCCCGCGGCGGGCGGGATCGATCCCGAGACGGCGGCGCAAATTCGGCGCGACGCGCCCCAGGCATTCCGGACGCAGAAACGCGCCGTCACCGAGGATGACTACGCGCGCACTGCCGAGCTCGACCGCTCGACCCAGCGCGCGGCCGCGACCTTCCGCTGGACCGGGAGCTGGCACTCGGTTTTTATCACGGTCGATCGTTTCGACGGTCTTCCCCTAACGAGTAAATTCGAGACCGACCTGCTCGCAGAAATCGAGCCCTTTCGCATGGCGGGCCATGATCTCGAGGTTGATTCACCCCACTATGTCTCGCTCGAGATCGCGATCTTCGTTTGCGTGAAACTCGATTATTTCCGGAGTGACGTGCGCGCCGCGCTGCTCGAAGTTTTCAGCAGCCGCACTTTCCCTGGTGGCCGGAAAGGAATTTTCCAGCCCGACTTTTTCACTTTCGGACAAACGGTTTACCTGAGCGCGCTCTACGCCGCTGCCCAGGTCGTGGCCGGTGTGGCCTCGGTCGAAATCACGACTTTCCAGCGCCAGGGTCTCCCGGAAACGAGCGGCCTAACGAGTGGATTTCTCGCTATGAACCGGCTCGAGATCGCGCGCCTGGAGAATGATCCGAATTTTCCTGAGCGCGGCATTTTCACTCTTAAACTCGGAGGAGGTCGCTGATGCCGACGGTGCTGAACGATTGCGGCTGCTGCGCAGGAATCGGAGCGGTCGTGCCCGAGCCGCTTTTGAATCGGCCAGGTCTTTCGCAGGTCAGTTACCGGGTCGGCACGCATTCCGATTTTCTACAAAGCGCGTTCGCCCTTCTCTCCGACCCGCGCTTCCCCGCGCTCCGCCGCCTAACGACGCGCGAGACCGACGATTTCACGATCGCGCTGCTCGATGGCTGGGCCAGCCTGGCCGACGTTTTCACCTTTTATCAGGAACGGATCGCGAACGAATGCTGGCTCCGCACCGCGACGGAACGCGACTCGATTTTCCGGCTCGCGCAACTGATCGGCTATCGTCTCAAACCGGGCGTGGCGGCGCAGACGCCGCTCAGTTTTCTCCTCGACGAAACGCCGGGCGCGCCGGGCGAAGTCACAGTCGCGATCGGGACGAAGGTGCAAAGCGTTCCCGGCGCGGGCGACAAACCGCAGACCTTCGAGACGATCGAGGAACTGGACGCGCGGGTGGAATGGAACGCGTTGCAACCTGCCCTAACGACTCCGCCGGCAATTGCCGCCGGCCTAACGAGTCTCTATTTCACAGGCAGCGCGACCAGCCTTCAGCCGGGCGACGCCATCCTGATCGTCGGCGACGAGCGCGCCGACGGGGCCGCGATTTATCCCGACAAGGAACGCTGGGACATGCGCCTCCTGCTCAGCGTGACGGCCGATCACAAGAACGATCGCACCCTTGTCACGTGGGAAAAAGGCCTTGGCAAGAGTCCGATCTCGCCCGCCACGGCGAACCCGAAAGTTTATGCGCTGCGCCAGCGCGCCGCGCTCTTCGGACATAACGCGCCTGACCCGAGCTTGATTCCGGGCGCGCCGACACAGGAGAGCGGCGGGTTCCAATTCGAAATCCAACCGATCCAAGTCCAGCCCTTCTCGAAGAAATTACAGGTCCAGCTACCACCGGAGCTCACGCTCATTTCAAAGGACTGGCAGGGGCTGACTACGCCCTCCGGCCATCTCGATCTCGATGCCGCTTACGCCAGGATCGTGACCGGGAGCTGGCTCAGCCTAACGAACAGCGCCGGCTACGTCGAGCTCTACAAATGCACCACCGTTTCCTTTCCTTCGCGGGCCGACTTCGCACTGAGCGGCAAGGTCACGCGCATCATTCCGGACACGACCGAGAATTTTGAGCTCTTCCGAATCCGCGACACGCTCGTGCACGCGCAAAGCGAGTTGCTCGAGACGACAAGCGGACCGCTTGTCGCCCCGGCCAGCGGGTCGATCGCCTCGAAACTCTGTCGTGACGCAGGCTTGCTCGCGCCGATCGAAGGGAGCCTGATCGCGCTCGATCGCTTGATCCCGTCGCTGCCCGCCGGGCGGACCGTGATGGTGAGCGGAAAATTGGTGCGCGCGAAAGTCGAGGCAAGTTCGCTCGTTCTTACCGCGCCGGATGGACTCCGGACCAAGACCATCACTCGCGGCGCGACACTCACGGTTATCGGGCCGCCGAGTCTGCTGCCGGCGAACCAGGCCAGATGGACCTTGCGCACGGATGAAGGTTTTGAAGGCACGGTTACGACCAGCCTAACGAATCTCAGCCTAACGACCGCGCAGCCGGACGACGCCGCCGTGAGCGAAGCCGCGGTTGTGCAAAACTGCGCGGGCGAGCCGGCGATTCTGACTTTGGCATCGCCGCTCACGCATCTCTTCGATCGCGCCACGGTGACGATCGCGGGCAACGTCGCCGAGGCGACGCACGGCGAGACGCTGAGCGAAATCCTCGGCAATGGCGACGCTTCGCAGCCAAACCAGAAATTCAAGCTTCGCCAGGCGCCCGCTCTCACCTATACCCGTTCGACCGGCCCCGCCGGCGCCGAGTCGTCGCTGCAAATTCGCGTCAATGATCTGCTCTGGCATGAGGCCCCGACGCTGTTCGAGCGCGGCCCGCGCGAGCGCATTTTCGCGACCGAGATGGCGGACGACGGCGGCTCAGTCACGGTCCGCTTCGGCGATGGAAATCGCGGAGCGCGATTGCCGTCTGGAAGTCAGAACATCAAAGCCACCTATCGTCGCGGGGTGGGACTTGAAGGACTCGTTAGGGCGGGACAATTGACCACGCTGCTGACGCGTCCGCCCGGTTTGAAATCGGCGAGCAACGCGCTCGCGGCCGAAGGCGCGGACGATCCGGAATCATTCGCCGACGCACAGCAGAACGCGCCGCTCACCGTCCTCACGCTCGATCGCGTCGTCTCGCTCACCGACTATGAAAATTTTAGTCGCGCTTATTCCGGGATCGCGAAGGCGCTCGCGACCTGGACCTGGGATGGTCGTACCCGCGGTGTCTTCATCAGCGTGGCGGGACCGCTCGGCGCCGAAGTGTCGACGACACTCGCGCAGGATTTGATCAGTGCGATCCGCGACGCCGGTGATCCATTCGTGCCAGTGCGCGTCGTCTCATATGCGGCAGCGCTATTCCGGGTCGCGGCCCAGATCAAGATCGAGCCCGATTACGAGAG
>JAICXG010000223.1 GCA_025980625.1 Chthoniobacterales bacterium | reverse complement strand
GTTGCAAAGGTGAGCGTGTGGGGTTGCGGAAATTTCGAATGCTGGTGGCCGGCCCGGATCACTGGGAACAACCGAGCCGAGCGCGCCGGCCGGCTCGAAGTGCATCCCTGGGCGGACGATCGCAGCGCGCGCGAACAAAAAAGACGCGGCGCTATTCTGCGGAGCACCTGGCGAGAAAAGTTCGAGGATTTTCTCGAGCGGCTCAGCGGCGGGGACGTCTATGTGACGATCGATCTCGATTGCCTGCGCGCGGAGGAGGCGGTGCCGAATTGGGAGAATGGGCGTTTTACCCTCGAGGATCTCGCCTGGGCGCTGAACTCGTTAGGCAAAAAGAGCGCGCTCGTCGGCGGAGACATTTGCGGCGCCTGGTCGCCGCCGCGGTATGCGCGCTGGAAACAGCGCTTCGCCGCCAGCTTCGATCATCCCAAAATCATTTTACCCGGCGCGGCCGAGATTCGCCGGCGCAACCACGCCGCCCTCGATTGCCTGCTCCCGCTTCTAACTCAACGACACCAGCATCACGCCGAGGCTGATCAGGAACGAGCCGATCGTTAGGCGCGGGCTCAGTCGTTCTTTCAGGATCCAGGCGCCGGCGAAGGCAATGAGAATCACGCTCAGTCCCTGGAATGGGAAAAAATAGCTGAGATCGAAGCGCTGCAGCAGGCCGATGTTGACGAAGAAGTTGACCGCAAAGGCGATCATTGCCGCGCCAAACGTCACCGTCGCGCGCCGCCGCGAATAGTTGTCGCGAGCCATGATGTCCATCGCGTGCTTAAGAAGGATCTGCCCGGCGACAAAACAACTGATGCTGACGAAAATGAGAACGCCGGCGAAAATCGTCACAGCCGTTCCTCCAGGCGCGCGGCCGGTTTTGCAATCACGCCGAGGCCGAGCAGGACGAGCGCAATTCCGCACCAGCGCAGGGTCGAAATCGCTTCGCCGAGAAAAATCCAGCAACTCAGCGGCACGAGGATGTGAACCACGTTACCAGCCGGAAAAGCGATCGTTAGGGGAAGTTTCCGGATGGTGGCGAGCCAGTTAAAAAGGCTGATGACCGAGGCGATGATTCCCCACCAGACCCAGACCGAGCGCAGCCCGGTCAATCCCGTCCACGACCAAGCGCTCGTTAGGCCGGCGATCTGCTTCGCGCCGAGCTTGAGAAAAACCTCGGCGGCGGTTGCGAGCAAAACGCAAATCGCCAGCTGGACCCATGGACTAACGAACCAGCGTCGAAGCACGCGCTAGAGTTCGTGCGCGTTGGCGAATTGCTTCAGCACCGGGTCGTGTTTGGTCGGCTGAAGAAAGCGCAAGGCGCGGCGGAAAATCGGATTGATGAGCGTGCCGGTGTGCATGACGTAGAGATCGAGCGGCACGAGCTCGCAGCCGAGGTGGAGTTTCGGGTCGTAGTTGAGCGGGGTGCTGCAATAGGCCCGCAAACCCTCGTTCATCGCCCAGCTGAGGATGTCGCGCAGGGTGTAAAAATAAAGGTGCAGATCGTAGGCGACCGAATAATCGAGCCCCAGGTATTCGTCGTAGATCGTCCCGTCGTGAATCAGGCAAAGGCTGAAGGCGATCGCCTTGCCTTCCTGCCGCCAGACGAAAAACCGCGTCCGCTCCGGCAGCTCGCGACCGAGCCGGCAAAAAAATTCCGGCGTCAGCTTTTCGAACCGCAATTTCGAGCGCGAATAGACCTGGAGATAGAGGGGATAAATCTCGTGCACCACCGGGGTGGCATCGGCCAGGACCTCGAGCGTGATCGGCGGGTGCTGGGCGGTCTTGCGAAATTTCCGGCGTAATCCCTTGCGGGTAGCTTTGCCTAACGACGAGAGATATTGCTCGAAATCGCCATGATCCAACGAAAGCCGCGTCGCTGGCATGCTCGCGATCCGGGCGTAGCCGTTGGAGGAGAAACTGCGGAGCGAGTTCCGGTAATTGGCGGGAAAATCCTTCAGCACAATGAGCGAGGCGCGTGATTGGCGGGCAAACGCTTTCAGACAGAAGTGGAGCGCTTCGGCCACCCATTCCGCATCTTCCGGCCGGCACAAGCCGAGGTGCCCCTGGCCCGCACTGCAACCGACCATGAGCATTTTGAGCTTGAGAAAGCCCGGAAATTTTCTCCGGATCCGGTCGATCGTTTCGCGGGCCGGACCGGTGAGGCCTTCGGTGAGATTTTGGTGCACGAAGAAGAGCGGCTGAACCGCGCGCACCTGCGCCTCGGCATCTTCGAGAATGAGAAAGAAATATTCGAACCCGGCGGTGAGCGTGGTGCTAAGGAGCTGGTAAAAACGGTGGTCCTTCAACTGATCCTGGAAGACCTGACGCCATGGGGCCGAATCACGCAATTCGGCGAGTGTAACGATGGTGGCGCGTCCACCCGGGAACCGGACGGCATCGCCTAACGGCTGGCGCTTCAGATGCCGCGAAGAAAAAGCCGTGCTCAAAATGTAATACTCAGTAGCAAAATAGGATTTTTTTTCAAGCATAGTCCGGGTAAAACCCTATTCTTTCGCGGCAATTGCCGAGCCCGGGGCGACTTGCAAAACGCCGCTGCGGATGTGCAGATCGCGCTGCGGATTTGGAATCTCGATCCCAGCTTCGCGCAGTTTTCTTTCGATCGCGAAATTCAGATCGCTCTTGAAGCGCGACGGTCGATGACTCATTTCCGCGCTCCACACCACCAGCTCGAAATCAATCGAGCTCTCGCCAAATTGTTTTAGAAACACACTCGGCGCCGGATCCTGCAGCGCCATCGGATGTTCCTCGCCCGCGGTGACGAGCGCCGTGCGCACCTTTTCCACATCGCTCCCGTAAGCCACGCCCACCGGCACGCGGAAGCGCACCCGCGGATCGCCATAAGTCCAGTTGATCACCGGCGAATCGATAAACTTTTGGTTAGGCACGATCGTTGCGATATTGTCGTTCGTTATAATCACGGTGCTGCGGGCGCGAATTTTTACCACCTGGCCGGTGACGCCCGCCACCTCCACGCGATCGCCAATCGTGATCGGCCGCTCCGCGAGAATAACGAGACCGCTGATGAAGTTGCTCGTGATGTTTTGCAGCCCGAAGCCAATGCCGACGCCGACCGC
The DNA here is from genome assembly GCA_025980625.1 of Chthoniobacterales bacterium. GTDB lineage: Bacteria > Verrucomicrobiota > Verrucomicrobiia > Chthoniobacterales > UBA10450 > JAICXG01. The sequence continues at coordinate 1,676 of JAICXG010000223.1, read as the reverse complement.
GCCGGAAAATACGGTCAGTGCTTCGAGGTGAATGCCGGTGTTTTGCAGAACAATAAAAATCCCAACGACCAGGACGACATTCGCGACGATCTGCGAGATCGCGTACTGGAGCGAGCGGTCGAGCCCGCTGTTAACGAGAAAGCGGTTGAAGAGAACGCGCTTGGTTCGTCCCGAGACCCAGAAGACGAGAATGAGGAGCGCGACGAGCAGGAAAATCTGGACCAGGCTGATCGAGATGCCCGGGAGCGGCGCGCTCCAGGCGAGGGGAACACCGAGCCCGTTAATCGCGCTGACGGTGAAAAGGACGAACGCTGCCAGGCTCAGCGTCATCGTAATGATGGCGATGAATTTGCTGTCGAGTTTGAGCCGGCTGAGGAAACGCCTAACGAAAGCCGCCTGGAGGAGCCGGGCCACGATCAGGCCCGCGGCCATCAGGCCGACGAAGGCGAAGATCCCGAGGGCGGTGATGTGATGCCCGCCGAGATCGAAGAGGGTGCGCTTGGCCCAGTCGAGATTCACGCCGCTATGATTCGGCAGGCAGGAGGCCTCTGCCAAGCACGAAGCAAAAAACACGGCCGAAGCCGTGTTTTCAATGCGCTGGAAAAGCAGATGACCCGCAGCGGGCTGCCTACTCCGGTTTGTTCTGCTTTTCCTCGATGTATTTGATGACGTCGCCGACGGTCTGGAGTTTCTCCGCGTCTTCGTCTGGCACTTCCACCGAAAATTCCTCTTCAAAAGCCATCACCAGCTCGACGATATCGAGCGAATCCGCCCCCAGATCCTCGATAAAGGAGGCATTGGGAGTGACCTGTTCGGGGTTGACGCCGAGTTGCTCGACGATGATGTCCTTCACTTTTTCTTCGATCGGTTTATCCGACATACTGCTTGGTCTCCTTGGTTCGATGCTGTGGGTTCGGCTTAACGGGGCCGGCGCCCGTTGGCAACTAAAATAATCCGCTTCCTTGTCAATTTATTTCGCGCCGTCCCCGCCTCGCGCGGGTGGCGAAATGCGGGTCGCGATTTTACATCCGCGCCCCTTTGCAGTACAACCTTCTCTTCATGCCCGAGGAGAAGGACGTGCCGGACCTGTTGGACTTAAAATTCCTGCCGGCTTGGGTTAAAGAGGCGCCTAACGAGAATCGGTACGCCGATTTCACCGGCGACGATTCCGGTTTCCCGCCAGCACCCGGCCGGCCTCGACCCGGCGCGCGTCGTGGCGAACGGCGCGACCGTGATGCGCGCCCGCCTCGTGGCAAACACGACCGGCCGCGCCGCGACGAACGCGAACGTGAGCGCCATCGCGAAGCAGAACGCCCACGGCCAGACGAAGAGCCGCGCACGGAATTGCCCGCCCATCCCCGGCTGCCGGCGCTCGCGATCCGCTTCGTGCCCGACGCGCGGGTGCTCGAGAGTGTGGTGGCCCAGATCAAGGCGGGCCACGTTGCCTATTCCATTTTTTCCCTTGCCCGCCTCTTCCTCACCCGGCCGGAGCGTTACGACGTGCGCCTGAAAGCAGAGAGCGGCGAGCTTTTTCAGCTCGGTGAAAACGGCGCAGTTTCGGGCGATCGCCGGCTGCTCGAAAACAGCGCCTTCACGAGCGAGCGGGACCGTTTCTATCGCCGCGAGGTCACGCAATCGGAGCCGATCAAGGGCAACTTCAATTCCGTCGCGCGCTG
>JAICXG010000213.1 GCA_025980625.1 Chthoniobacterales bacterium | reverse complement strand
TGACCTGGCCAGACGTGCCGTTAAGGGTGTAATCAGCGCCAAGCGCCGCAGTGCCGCTCATCGAATACTTCACCGTTGTGGCCTGAGCCGGAGGCGACGAAGCGCGGATGACGTATGTGGCCTTTCCTCCCTCAGTAACCTGCGTGGGTGACGCGCTCACAGTTACGGTTAGGGGCGCAGGTGTGGGGGTAGGAGTCGGGCTCGGCGTTGGGGTAGCTGTCGGAGTCGGCGTAGCTGTCGGCGTAGGTGTTGGCGTTGGAGTAGGTGTCGGGGTTGGCGTTGGCAGGTTCGCGCAGTCGCCAGGTCCGGCGTTGTTATTGACGAAGCCGGAGACCGTGCCGCTGAAGGGCGAGGAGACTACCCCTGAGGTCGGTTCCCCGCCGGTCGTGTTCACGACGATGACGAAGTTATGCCCGGCCGGAACGGTGAATGAGTAGGTCGCTGTGTCGACCGTAGTCCCAAGGCCGCTGATGCCGGTGTCGCCAAGATAATTGGTGCTGATGTTAGTCGGATCGTAGACCTGATCGTAGGCGACGCTTTCGATGTCAGCGGGCCCATTGAGAGCAGTATTGATGGTGACGGTGTAACAACGTGGCGCGCCGCTGGTGTTAGTGAAGGTGAACGTCTTATAATAGTGGGTTCCGGGGAAACCGCCTCCCGGACTCGCCTTGCCAGCGCAATCGCTTGGACGACTGTTGCGGCCGATCCGATCGGCCTGCGTGGCATCACTTGTGGTTAGCTGGTAGGTCGGGATTTGTTGATCGGGACCGCCGGCACAGGTCGGGATAACGAATTGGATCGACTTCGATCCACTCGCGTAGTTGAGGTTAAGTGAAAGCGCGATCTCAGTGCCGCAGACAAAAGAATCGGCGACGGAAATCTTGAACGGGGTCGTATTCGTGCCGCTGCCGTCGATGGGCATGTCTGGGTAAGTGGAATTAGCGTCAATGACAGTGACACCCGGAGTGGTCGTGGTGAGAGTAGCGGAGATTGCGGACTCGGCCGCGCAACCGTTGTTCATGACGCCGAGATTCAGCATCACGCATTCGGCCCGGTTGACGATGCCGTTGTTGTTGCCGAGCGAATCGTCAATCGTGACGCCGTTGGCCTCGAGCTTCGACGTGCCACTCATCTGGAAGTTCTGGGTCACGGTTGCGCCACCCTGGGGTGCGACCTGTGCCGAAGCAGGCGTCGCCGAGGTGCAGTTACGCTCGGGATCTGCGGCTGTGGCGGTGTAGCTGCCGGCTGGGACGAGAATGGTGTAAACGCCGCTCGCGTTACTCGCGCCCGCGTAGCCGTTGCTCAAGGTCACGGTCACTCCAGAAATCGGAACCCCTGTTTCCAATGAAGTGACTGTGCCAGTGACTGTGCCGTACAAATTCGCGGCTGAGACGCAGGATGGGAACTTGTAACTGGCGATCCGGGTCGACCAGTTGAAGCCGCCGTTGGTCTTTAAGTATTCATTAGTGTAGTAGAAGGTGCATTGGTCGATCGGGTCGAGGGTCATGGCGCTGTAGTCGCCCCAGCGGTTCCCGGCGGCTAACTGGACGCCGATTCCGGCCTGCATTTGAACCTCGGTCCCCATTGTGCCGGCAGGATCGCCCGCAAGGCGGCCGGTAACGTACATGCCAGGGAAAACAGACGTGCTCGATTTACTGTAGCCCAGCGCGATGTTGCCGGCTTTATCCATCGCGATCGACGGCAGCCAGCGGTAGTTTGTGTCTATGTCGTACTGACCCGATTGGAAAAGTGTCGGGGTAGTCGTTGAACTTCCAGCGTTACGGAATTCGAACCATTCAACCGATCCGTGATTGCTGTCGCTGCCGTCCGACGGGCCACTGGCGAGGAGCGACTCCTGCGGCAACGTCTGGGTACCGTTGTTACGGTAAGTCAATCGATGCATGAAGTGACCACCAATGTTATCGACATAGTCGGTCAAGGCTGCTGGTGGAGGCTCCGGCACACAGGCGCGAGTGGTATTGGGATCGCCCACGCATGGCGCATTGCCGAGACCTCCCATGATGGTAGGACCCTGTGTCACAACCATCGTGGGCGTTGGATCCCATGTTACAGCGACCCGAAACGAATCGGTTAGTTCCGTCAGCGCGAAGTTAGGGCCAAGAACAAACTCAGCCTCGCCCACAGCCGGAGGAGTTAAACTGTCGAGATCGGCCGGCAGAAATCCGAATTCCGCTCCCAGATCATGGTTCTGCATGCGCGCGGGAAGACCGGCGATCATTTTCGCCCGTTCGAAAACGTAGAGCCGTCCAGTAATGAAGGTGCCGGAAGTCGCGTTAAACACATGCGTGCTCATGTAGTAGCCGTCCGGCCAGACGCCCATGTGCGGATAGTCGACGAAGTTCACCGGATCGGTCTGGAAGTCGTAGAGGTAGTATTCTCCCGTCGCGTCGGAGGTCGTGGAGACAGCGATGCACTGATGCGAGTAATCAGTTTGCCCACCCGCGACAACGAACTGCGAGAGCACCCAGCGGCCGGCCAGGATGTCATAAGAGACGACGGGGTCGCCGTCATTGTGCGACGCGCAGAGGCCGCCCAAGGCTTGGAAGAGAGTATTCCCAGCAGCGGGACCATAGAGGAGGGCGCCGGTATTTTTGTCAAAGACGGCGAAGCTGGTGTTGTTCCATTGCACAAATTGCGTCGCGCCGACGCGGCCATTCACGTCCGGAGGATTACCGCCAACGAGAAATCCAGCGAAGCCCTGCCCGATACCCTCGAAGTTTAGGCCCGTAGGTGCCGGTGCTGATGCAAGAGGTCCGGCCTGAGTTTGCTTCGAGCCCTCTGGACCGCCTTTGCCCGTCGGAGGCTTGGGAGGAATCGGTTCGACATGATACTGATTCATGACTGTCGCCGGATCGATCGGCTGCATGTCGCGCAACTTCCCAGAGCGCACCGCCGCGACCGCGCGTAGATTGCGCACCGCGCCGGTATAGGGGCCGGCGGGGAGCTGAGTTGCTCCTGGCGGTCGCTGTGCCGGATACTTATCCAGTTTGACCGCGCCACCCGGTTGTGATTGCGGCATTATCCCGAGAGTGGACGTCAGTCGCGCCACCCAGGATGAATGAATCGGCTGTGTGCTCTTGTTAGGCTGCTGGGCGTCTGCAAAAGCAAACAGCATGAGCATGCCTGCGGCGAGGAAGAGGAGAAATGCGGCTAGGACTCGAAAGTTGAAGAATGCGGCGCGGCGGAAGTTTTTTGTTTTCATGGCTAAGGATCTCGCGGCGACTCACAAACCGGTCACCTGCCGTCCTATGAGGCGCCAAATTCTTTGTTGTTCGTTTTCTAACAACCATCCGGCTGTGTCTTTGCCGGATCCGGCCACGAAAAGGTTCCTTTTCGAACGGGCCTACGGTAGCCAGCGGGTTCAGCGCATGCCGCTATCGGCAGTCCAGTTCACCTTGGTCAGCTGGCCAGTTACGACATCAGCCTCGAAACGCCAGCGGCCAATCCGCGCGGGTGTCCCTTCTCTTACGATGAGGTAATGACCAGGTGGCAAGGCGACTTGGAAGCGACCCTCGCCATCCGTCGTGAATGTCTTGACGATCGCATCGCCGGCCTTGATCGCGAACTGCGCGTTACGCACAGGGACAACACTCGATTCCTCACCTTTCCTAATGGGGCCAGGTCGGGCCGGCGAGACGACAATCGTGCCTTCTATTCCGCTCGCGGCGCGAGGCGGTGCTTCTGCCACGGCTGTCGTGGAAAACGCGATAGCGGCCGCTCCGACAATCGAGATGTACACGTGAGCCATCCGTCAATATCGCGCGCCAGCTGATAAACACCAGAACATCACCCCCATCCACTCCGCCAATCGGCCGATCTTTGCCTTATTGAATCCACGCAAACCGTAGAAGTGACGGAAGTGCTCGTAAGTACCGTCCACCAGATGGACGATGCGCTAGCACTTCAGTCTAACACCACGGGGTCCTTCAACACCGCGCTTGGACTGGCTGCTTCTCTGGGAAATTTTACCGGGAGTCAGAACACGGTCGTCGGCTGGGATGCCAGCTTGGAACGATTAATTCTTCCTCACGCTACAAGGAAGCGATTAAGCCCATGGCTAAGTCAAGCGAAGCGCTTCTGAGTCTTAGGCCGGTCACTTTTCGCTACAAGAAAGACTTAGACCCCAGAGCTATCCCGCAGTTCGGTCTGGTGGCAGAGGATGTGGCCAAGGTTGACCCGGACCTGGTGGCATACGATGGCTCGGGTAAACCTTATACGGTGCGCCATGAAGCGGTGAATGCGATGTTGCTCAACGAGTTTTGAGAGAACACAAGAGTGTGGAAGAGCAGAGCAGCGAGGTGACTCAACTCAAAGCGACTGTCGCCGAACTTACGGCAGCGGTGCAGGAATTGAAGGCCGGACAAACTCATACTCAGTAGCGCGAGTCGTTCCGGAGTGGTTGCTCGCTTGGGCTTTCGATTTTCGGCACGCCACTCTCTGACGGAATTGCTCTAGAGCGTCCACGGTGCCGCGTCGAAGTGAGGCTTCCTGTTCGAGCAGACGGCGAGGTCTGGGCCTAACGACTAGCGGAGCATTTCTATCGACCTCGGCCATGGAGGATGCCGGCCAACCCAAACGCGAGGGTAACAAGTGGCAGCGCGCTCTTTAGATTCTCGCCATAGCCCGCCGGATACAACGACAGCGGAATTGTACCAGCGATCATCCCAAACTGGATGCGCTCCTCATATCCGTCCGGCAGGTTCCCATTGATCACATCGCGCACCGCGCTGAGCGCGGCACGGCGATCCGCGGGGAATGCGGCGAGGTATTGGGCCACGGTGGAAGCTGTCATGTTGAGGAATGAATTTGAGAGCGATAGAGCCAGAAATGAACCAGGAAGGAAGGAAAACAGGAAAGGATGTATACATCCGATCGTAAGAATGAAATCTCCTGCAT
>JAICXG010000062.1 GCA_025980625.1 Chthoniobacterales bacterium | reverse complement strand
GAGGTAATCTTCGATGTCGCGTTTCGGATCGACCACCGCGGCCTCGCCCTCCGCGCCAAAGAGATAGGATGCGTGCGCCAGTCCTTCGACAAAGAATCGCTTCAAAAACATAGGTGGTTGGTTGGTTGAGGTTTCGTTAGGCAAAATCCGCCGCAGCCTTTCCAACATGCCGCGCCAAACCGGTTGCGGCAAGAAATCACGGCCGGATCGCAACCTTGAGGACGCCGTCGCGGCGCGAGCCGAAGAGCTCGTAGGCCTCCAGGATTTCGCCTAACGAGAAGCGATGCGTGATGAGCGGGAGCGGATCGAAGCGGCCGCTTTGCACCAGGCTCATAAGCCGGCGCATCCGTTCCTTCCCGCCCGGGCAGAGCGTGGTCACGATCTTGTAATCGCCGATCCCGGCGGCGAAGGCGTCGTAGGGAATCGCCAATTTGCCGGAATAAACGCCGAGGCTGCTCAGCGTTCCACCCGGACGGAGCGAACGAAGCGCGGTTTCGAACGTGACCTGCAATCCCAGCGCCTCGATCGCAACATCCGCGCCACCACTCGTTAGGCGTTTGACTTCCGCTTCCACGTCGCACTCCTCCGGATCGAGGACAACATTCGCGCCCATCTGGCGCGACATCTTCATTCGCGCCGGATCGCTTTCCACCCCGATGATGAACCCGGCGCCCATCAGTTTCGCGCCCGCGGTCGCGCAAAGGCCGATCGAGCCCTGCGCGAAAACCAGGACTGCATCGCCGATTTTGATTTTCGCCGATTCTGCGCCGCTGAAGCCGGTCGAGGCAATGTCAGCCAGGAGCACGACCTGCTCGTCGGTTAGTTCGTAGGGAATTTTCGCGAGGTTGGTCTGCGCGTTGGGCACGAGCAGGTATTCGGCCTGGGCGCCGTTGATGGTGTTGCCGAAACGCCAGCCGCCGAGCGCTTCGTAAGCGTGCTCGCCGTGACCGCACTGCGCCCATTGGGCCGACAGACAGGCGCGGCACTGGCCGCAGGGAGTGATCGCGCCGGTCAAAACGCGATCGCCAATTTCGTAACCGGTCACACCTTCGCCCAATTCCTCGATCACGCCGACCGGTTCGTGCCCAATCACGAGTCCAGGTTTTACGGGATATTCCCCGCGCAGGATATGGAGATCGGTCCCGCAAATCGTGGTGAGCGTGATCCGAACCACCGCCTCGCCCAATCCGGCGCGCGGGCGCGGCACTTCTTCGAGCCGGATGTCGTTAGGCCGGTGAAAAACATTGGCGCGCATCATCGGACCGGAACTGGGGCGCGCAGTCATTCGTCGTCCTGTCGCAAGTGTTTTCATCGCATTGGAAACCTCGCACTGAATGCACCGCCCTGCTTGTCGCCAGTTGCGAAAGGCCAGGCACTTCTTGGCTTCAGGCGATGCACCTCCAACCTCTACCCGCCGCCCCAAAAAGGAAGCCGCGGCGAGGAATGCGGTTCTTCTCAGGCGCTTGTTCTGCACAAATGGGCATCCGCTTGCCCGTTTCCTCTGCGATTCTAGCAATGGGCTTCCGTTGCTCGAGCACGAGGTGGCGGCCCGACTGGAGATGTGTTGAAAAAACCTGCCGGCAAAAAGCCAGAAGAGAAGAAACGGTCAATTCTGCTGGTCGATGATCATCCACTTTTTCGCAAAGGGATGATGCAATTGCTCGATTCGCAGGACGATCTGCGGGTGCGGGGCGAAGCGGGCAATAGTGCCGAGGCGCTCAACGCGGTGCGCTCGCGCCGCTACGATCTCGCGGTGGTAGATGTCGGGCTGCGGGGCGGCGCCAATGGGATCGAGCTGACGAAATCGCTCAAGGCCGAATATCCCGACATGCCGGTGCTGGTGGTCTCGATGCACGATGAAGCGCTCTATGCAGAGCGCGCGTTGCGGGCGGGGGCGCGTGGCTACGTAATGAAGCGCGAAGCGCTCGATTCCATCCTGCAAGCGGTCCGGAGCGTGATCGGCGGCGAGATTTACATCAGCCCGAGCATGACGAAGCGGATGCTCTTCGATCACATCCACGGCGGAGGCGAAGCACGCAGTGCGGTCGAGCGGTTAAGCGATCGCGAGCTGGAGGTGTTCCAGCTCATTGGCGAGGGGCACGACATGCACGAGATCGCGAAGGAGCTGCACTTGAGCAAGAAAACGGTCGAAGCCCATCGCGCCAACATTAAGGAGAAACTTAATGTCGCAAGCGCGCGCGAGGTTGTGCGTTACGCAGCACAGTGGGTGAGTCAGCAGCGCTGACGCGCTGAATCAGCGGTTTGGAGACCTATTCTGGTTAGGCGAGGCAGCCCGACTCTGGATCCGAGCCCGTCCGCGAAAATGAACTTTTTGGCACCCGAACCCGTCTTACTGATCGATTTTAGAGGAACCCACAATGAAACGCTGCATTTTTGCTTCGGTCGCCGCCCTCGCGCTCGCATCCTGCACCACGATGCACGAGGCCGCCGTCTCGACCTTCCGCGTCGTCGATGCGCCGCACCAATACATTCGCCGCCAGCTCGGGATCGACGAACAACCGCAAACCACAACCACCACCACGACAACCACGGAAGTCGCTTATGGCGGACAAACTCCGCCGCCGGCAGGACCTCCGCCACAGGAGCAATCCTATTCGGTGCAGCCGCAGCCGTTCCGTAGCTCTGCGGCCCCACCGCCGCCTCCATCCGAGACGCGGCGCGAGATTACAGCGCGCGAGACTCCGGCGCCGCCTCCGGAGCATGTCCACCCGAGCGCCACGCCACGCATCGCGACCAATGAGCGGACCGAAAAGTCCTCCGCGCCGCCACGCACGACTTCGAAAGAGACTACAGAAGACTTGCCCTACGCGAAGCCGGTGCCCGGTAAACCGGGCTACGTTTACAGTCCGTTCGATCCCAACGGCGGCTACGTCGATGTGAAAGGTTTTGCTCCAGGCCAAAAGGTGAAAGATCCGTACAGCGGCAAAATCTTCCGCGTGCCGTAGCGGAGTCCGATCGCTGTAGCGCTCGCCGCAGGAGCCTTTCCAGGCTGTCGCAGGAGCTTAATTGGTGCGAAGAGCAGCGCCTCCACTCTTCGTCGCGATCCGAACTCTTCGCAGCCTTAGCCGTCGCGGCCGATTTTCTTCTCCAAGGCTTTGACCCGGTCGAAGAGCTTGCCCAGCCGGCGCACCCAGGCGAGTTGCTCGAGCGCTTCTTTCAACGGCAGCGAAGGCGTCGCCCACCAGGTGCCGCCGTGCAGGCTTTTCGAGACGCCGGTCTGCGCGCCGATCAGTGTGCCGTCATCGATCTCGATATGACCAATGATCCCGGCCTGCCCGCCAATCACCACCCGCGAGCCGATCCGAACACTTCCGGCGATCCCGACCTGCGCGACGATGATGGAGTGTTTCCCAATCACCACGTTGTGCGCGATCTGGACCAGATTGTCGATCTTGACTCCTTCCTGGATCCAGGTGCGGCCGAAGCGGGCCCGGTCGATTGTCGTGTTCGCGCCGATCTCCACGTCATCGTCGATCTGCACGATCCCAATCTGCGGGATTTTCTTGTGTCCGCTCGATTCCATTTCGAAGCCGAAACCATCTGAGCCGATCACGACGCCGCCGTGAATAATGACGCGGTTTCCGATCCGCGTTCGTTCCCGGATCGTGACGTTCGGATAAAGAATGCAGCCCTCGCCGATCGTCGTCTCGTGACCAACATAGCTGTTCGCGCCGATCCGGCTCCCGGCGCCGATTCGCGCGCCCGGCTCGATCACAACGTGCGCGCCGACCACGACATCTTTGCCTAACGATGCATCGTCGGCGACAACCGCGCTCGAATGCACGCCGGGCGTAAAAGCAACCGGCTCCGGGGCAAACCGGAGCACGACCTGTTCGAAGGCTTTTGTCGGGTTAGCGACGCGGATTTGCGCCTCGACAATCTCATCCGCGAAATCCTCCGGCACAAAAGCGGCCGAGGCGCGCGTTTTGCGAAAGGCAGCGAGGTAACGCGGGTTGCCGTAAAACGTAATCTCGCCCGGCATCGCCTCGGCGAGCGAGGCTGCGCCGGTGATCGTTAGGCCAGAATCGCCGCGCAACTCCCCTCCGCTCGAGTCGGCAATTTCCCGCACCGTTAAGCTCATCGCTCTGTTGTAGCCGGGGCCGGTGAGCCCGGCAAGGCAGCGCTAGCCTCCGGTCGCGAATCCCGGATAAAGTGTCATCCCGCCATCCACAAAAATGGTCGCGCCGGTGATGTAATCGGAGAAGTCAGAGGCGAGCCAGACCGCGGTCCGCGCGATATCTTCCGGTTCGCCGATCCGCCGATCAGGAATGAGCGTGAGCAGCGCTTGCAGCGCTGCGGGCGTCTCCCAGGCCAGGCGGTTAATCGGTGTCCTGATCGCGCCCGGCGCAATGCTGTTTATCCGGATCTTTTTCGGCGCCAGCTCCTGCGCCATGCTTTTCATCAACTGCATCACACCGCCCTTTGACGCCGCGTAGTTGACGTGCCCGGCCCACGGGATCACTTCGTGCACCGAGCTCATGCAAATGATCTTGCCCGCGGCGCGCGAAACTTCCGGAACCACGCCGCGCCGCAGGAATTCGCGGGCGGCTTCGCGCGCACAGAGGAACTGGCCGGTGAGATTCACGCCGATGACGCGCTCCCATTGGCGCAGCGTCATTTCGTGAAAGGGCGCATCCTGCTGCAGGCCGGCGTTGTTGATCAGAATGTCGATGGTGCCGAATTGCCGGATGGTTTCCGCGAACATCCGCTGCACATCCTCTTCCTTGCTCACATCGGCCTGAATCGCGATCGCATCGCGGCCCATCTGCCGGATCGCGGCCACGACCCGATGGGCTTCCGGTTCGTCGGAAATATAATTCACCGCCACTGACGCGCCCGCCGCCCCGAGCGCGAGGGCGCAGCCTTCACCGATCCCCGAGTTCCCTCCGGTGACGAGCGCCTTCTGGTTTTGGAGAAATCCGCTGAGATCAGTCGGCATCGTTGGCAGCCTCATTTTCGGCCGCGAACGATGCAAGTGTTTTTCCTGCCTGCCACCGCGTTGCAGGCATGGAAGTAGCTTTTCAAGCAATCGCGGCTGTGGCCGTGAAGATGATGGCAGCAGCGACACTCCAACCAAGCGGCCGATGGGCAAAAATCCATGAGAAGGAAATCGATGAAAATGAATCCGAGGCTGGGATCGTTCCGGCAACGAGCGCGGATTATTTTGAAGTCCTGGCTCGGGCTACGAACGATGCGATTCGGGATTGGGATATAGGCAGTGGCGCGCTTGCCTGGCCGCGCGGGCTAGAGTCTTCGCTCGGTCATGCTCCCTCGCGTGCACGGACGAAGATCGGTTTCTGGTTCGACCATCTTCACCCCGATGATCTCGGGCCGATCCAGGAGAGCCTGAAAGAAGCGTTTCAAAATGGCGCCGAACGCTGGACGGGCGAATACCGTTTCCAACACGCCGACGGAAAATACCGTTTCATTTTCGAGCGCGCCCTCATCATGCGCTCTGACTCCGGCGCGCCACTCCGGCTTATCGGCGCCATGATGGATGTGACCGCGCGCCAGCAACTCCAGGCGCAGGTCTGTCGTTCGCAGCGGATGGAAGCCTTTGGCCAACTGGCGGCCGGCGTCGCGCACGATTTCAACAATTTCCTCACCGCCATCCTTGGCTACAGCGACCTGCTCCTGAGCGACTCCGCCGTCAAAGGAACGGTCGCCGAGCAGTTGAAAGAAATCCGTGACGCCGGCGGCCGGGCCGCTGGCCTAACGAATCAACTGCTCGCCTTCAGCCGTCGCCAGTCACTCGAGCCGACAGTGCTCGAGGTCAACGGTCTGATCACAAACGTTGAGCGTTCACTCCTCCGGCTGCTCGGGGAACGGATCTCGATCGCCTGCCACCTGCATCAATTGCCCCAAGGCGCCCACGTCAGGGTTGATGCCGGGCAATTCGCGCAAATTATCCTCAACCTTGCGGTCAACGCGCGTGACGCCATGATCAACGGCGGTTGCCTAACGATCGCCACCTCGACGATCGCAATCGAGCCGGGAGCGCAACCGGCCGCGCCCGATCTTCCGCCGGGGGAATATGTCGCCATCAGTGTCGCGGATGACGGCTGCGGGATGACCGACGAGGTCAAAGCGCGGCTCTTCGAACCTTTCTTCACGACCAAGGACCGGGCGCAAAATAGCGGACTCGGACTCGCGACCAGCTACGGCATCGTCAGGCAAAGTGGCGGCCACATCACGGTGGAAAGCGAACTCGGCTATGGCAGCACCTTTCGTATTTTCCTCCCGCGCGTCGCGCCGCCGCCGCTCAGCTATAAGAAACCGTCACAACGAAAACTGCCCGCTGGCACCGAGACAATTCTCGTTCTCGAGGATGAAGGTGGCGTTCGGCAACTGTCCGTCCGCGTCCTGCGCCGGCTCGGCTACAATGTCCTGGAGGCGGCGCACGGCGCGGAGGCCAAGCGGCTGATCGCGGCACCGCGAGCGCCGAAGGTCGATCTGCTTCTCACCGACATGGTCTTGCCCGAAATGAGCGGACGCGATTTTGCCGATTGGCTGCGCCAGACCAGCCCCGAGACGAAGATCATTTTCATTTCCGGTTACCTCGAAGAATCGCTCGCCCCGCGCGAACGCCGCGATCCGGCGATGTGCTTTCTCCCCAAACCCTTCAGCGCCGCGGAACTCGCGAGCAAGGTCCGGCAGGCGCTGGACGGATCCGCCTGAGCGGAAGCGCGCGTGCAACTTCTCGTTAGGCGCGGAGCCGCGCCTTGAATCGCTCCGGTTCACCCGTAGGATTCGCAATGGATTCAGTCGAGACCGAGCCGCTCGCCAAAGCCGCGGCTCCGCCACCCGAAACACCTTCCTTTTCCGTGCCCCCGGCGAGCGAAGAATTGAGCCGGTTCGTCGCCCGACACATCGGGCCTAACGATGAAGAAGTTGCGCACATGGTTGAAGCGCTCGGCTATCGCGCGCTCGATGAATTCATCGCGGCGACTGTCCCGAAAGACATTCGCCTAACGACTCCGCTCGATCTTCCCGCGGGCAAATTAGAACAGGAAGCGCTCGCCGAGTTGCGCGCCATCGCGCAGAAAAACAAGGTCGTGCGCAACTTCATCGGCGCCGGTTATTCCGACTGCGTCGTCCCGCCGGTGATTCAGCGCAACGTGCTCGAGAATCCCGGTTGGTACACCGCCTACACGCCTTACCAGGCGGAGATCGCGCAGGGGCGCCTCGAGGCGCTGCTCAATTTCCAGACGATGGTGACTGACCTGACCGCACTCGATATCGCCAACGCTTCCCTCCTCGACGAGGCGACGGCCGCGGCTGAAGCAATGCACCTGTGCCAGGCGGTCACCGGCAATCGCCGCAAGTTTTTCGTTTCGGAGAGCTGTCATCCGCAGACGATTGAGGTCGTGCAGACGCGCGCCAGGCCGTTAGGCGTCGAGGTGGTTGTCGGCAACCCGGAAACGTTTCGCCCTAACGAAGAATTTTTTGGCGTGCTCGTGCAATATCCGGCAACCGACGGGGCGATCGTCGATTGGGAGCCGTTCATCAAAGCGGCCCACGCGGTTGGTGCGCTGGCGATCGTGGCGGCCGATATCCTCGCGCTCACTCTCTTGCGGCCCCCCGGTGAAATGGGCGCGGACGTCGCGATCGGGAGCAGCCAGCGTTTTGGAGTGCCGTTAGGCTTCGGCGGCCCGCATGCCGCCTTTATGGCGACACGCGATCAATTCAAGCGCCATCTGCCGGGGCGATTAGTTGGCGTCTCGCATGACGCGCTTGGCCGCCCGGCCTATCGCCTCTCGCTGCAAACGCGCGAGCAACACATCCGCCGCGACAAGGCGACGAGCAACATCTGCACAGCGCAGGTGCTCCTCGCGGTCATGGCTTCGATGTATGCCGTTTATCACGGGCCGGATGGTCTGCGCCGCATCGCGCGCCGGGTGCACGACCTCACCTGCCGGCTGGCCGATGGACTCGAGCAGCTCGGCTACGCTCTGGCGCATGAAGATTTCTTCGACACCATCCGCGTCAATCTCGGGAACCGCTCGAGCGCGCAATTTCTTCGCCGCGCCGTGCTGCGCAATTGCAACCTGCGCCAGCTCGGACCGCACAGTATCGGAATTTCGCTCGATGAAACGACCACGCCTCATGACATCGAGACCCTCCTCTCCATCTTCGGCGAAAACCGGATTGTCCTTCCCGGGGCGACACCCGCAAATCGAAAGTCGAAAATCGAAAATCGAAAATCGCCCTTTCTCACCCACCCGGTGTTCAACACCTATCACAGCGAAACCGAGATGCTGCGTTACATGCGCCGGCTCGAGGCGCGCGATCTTTCCCTCTGTCATTCGATGATTCCGCTTGGCTCCTGCACGATGAAGCTGAACGCGACCGCGGAGATGTTCCCGATTTCGTGGCTGGAGTTTGCGCGCATCCATCCCTTCGCGCCTAACGACCAGACCGCCGGCTATCGCGAGATGGCCGATCAGCTCGAGCGCTGGCTGGCTGAGATCACCGGTTTCGCGGCCGTCTCACTGCAACCGAACGCCGGTTCGCAGGGCGAATACGCGGGCTTACTCGCGATCCGCGCCTGGCACGCCTCGCGCGGCGAAGCGGCGCGCAATGTCTGTCTCATTCCCACTTCGGCCCACGGGACGAATCCGGCAAGCGCGGTCATGGCTGGCTTTCGCGTCGTGCCAATTCGCTGTCTCGAAGATGGCGACATCGATCTGGCGGACCTGCGCGCGCGCGCGGGCGAACACGCCAAAGATCTGGCCGCGCTCATGGTGACGTATCCCTCTACGCACGGTGTTTTTGAAACCACCATCCGTGAAATTTGCGAGATCGTGCACGAGCACGGCGGCCAGGTTTACATGGACGGCGCGAACATGAACGCGCAGGTCGGGCTTTGCCGCCCGGGCGACATTGGCGCCGATGTCTGCCATCTCAACTTGCATAAAACCTTTTGCATTCCGCATGGCGGAGGCGGTCCCGGCGTCGGCCCAATCGGCGTGGCGCAACACCTCGTGCAATTCCTGCCCGGCAGTTCGTCTCTCATCTCCCAACCCTCGACCCTCAATTCGGTCGGCCCGGTCGCGGCCGCGCCCTACGGCAGCGCGAGCATCCTCACGATCTCCTGGATGTACATCCGCATGATGGGGGCCGCCGGCCTAACGAAGGCGACGAAGCTGGCAATCCTGAATGCGAACTACATTGCGAACCGACTCGACCCGCATTTCCCGGTCCTCTTCAAAGGCAAACACGGGCTCGTCGCGCATGAGTGCATTCTCGATCTTCGCCCCTGCAAGAGCGCCGGCGTGGAAGTGGAAGATGTCGCGAAGCGATTGATGGATTACGGGTTTCACGCCCCCACGGTTTCCTGGCCCGTGCCGGGGACGATGATGATCGAGCCGACTGAAAGCGAGCCAAAGGACGAGCTGGATCGTTTTTGCGATGCGATGATCGCGATTCGCGCCGAGATCGATGCAATCGGCGCAGGTCAGGCCGATCGAAAGGACAATCTCTTGAAGAACGCGCCGCACACCGCGGAACAGGTCACGGCCGATCATTGGAGTCACCCCTATTCACGTGAACAAGCCGCCTACCCGGCGAGTTGGACCCGCCGGCAAAAGTTCTGGCCGGCAGTAGCGCGCATCGACAGCGTCTATGGCGATCGCAACCTCTTCTGCTCCTGCCCGCCGCCTGAGGCATTCGCCGACGATCGTTAGGGTGGCGGTGCCGCTGCTCACCTAGACATCGCCCAGTGCTTAGCGCGCGGAGGACTTACAAGTGGACAGATCCGCCGTCTGAATCGCGATCTGCTTCTCTGAGTTCGTTAGTCACTTTGAGTTACTAAGGCGCCACCCGGTGATACTCTTGTAAGAGCGCCCGTAGCTTCTCATGCGGCAGCGCTTCGACCAGGTGACCGTCGCGGCCGGTCATACTCTTATTGTCGACCAGCGCATTGACGATTGCTTCCTCGACCGACTCAACCGTCGCGGCGAAGAGCGAATCGAGCCGGTCGTTAGGCACAGTTTGCACCGTCTGGGTCGGTTTGTCCGGATTGGCGACGCCGGGATTGGCGGTGGAGAAGGCGATGAAAAGATCACCCGAGCCATTCCCAGAAACGCTCCCGGTGCGCGCGAGCCCGAGGCTTGCGCGGCGTGCGAGACGTTTCAGTTGCCCCGGCAAAAGCGGCGCGTCGGTTGCGACCACGATGATGATCGAGCCAGTATCTTTTGGATAGACCGATCCGGGTATTTCCTTGCCGACTGGCACCCCGGCGATCATGAGCTGAGAGCGCCGCCCACAGTTGGCCTGGACAAAGGCGCCGACGGTGTAAGTCCGCTCCGGTTCTGCCACGCCGGCGACCGGAACGATGCGAGAAGCGGTGCCGTTGCCGCCCTTGAACTCATAACAAATCATCCCGGTTCCCCCGCCGACGCTGCCTTCTTCGACCGGACCGCGATGCGCAGTGTCGAGCGCGTGTGCGACATCGGCCGGCTTGACGTGAAAGCCGTTGATGTCGTTGAGCCAGCCATCCCACGTCTCCGCCACCACCGGCAAGCTCCACCAATAGCCAGTCTTATCCGCCGCCCCGTGCGCCAGGCGCCAGGCGATGACCGCGTCGCGCACGACGCCGACACTGTGCGTGTTAGTGATCAGGATCGGCCCCTCGAGAAAACCGCTTTCCTCCACCCATGCAGTGCCGGTCATCTCACCGTTGCCATTGAGCGAAAAGGTGCCGGCGTAAACCGGATCGTTGAGTGAATCATGCCCGCGAGGAATGATTGCTGTCACCCCGGTCCGCACCGGACCTTTGCCGACTTCGAGTTTGCCTTCGCCCTCAATCAAAGTGGTGTAACCGACCTCGACGCCCGCGACGTCCGTGATCGCGTTCCATTTTCCCGGCGTGCCGTCGAATGGAATCCCAAGCGCCCGCGCGCGAATGGCCGGTTGTGTCTTTGGCGGCGGCGACCGCGGCTCGCGCGCGCTGAGCGAGCCGCACAAAATAATGGCAAGAAAGGCAATAAGGGTTTTCGAAATCACGACGAGAGAATTATCAAGATATGCCTCGATGAAAAGGGCAGCATGATTCCGCTCCCGCCCAAAGTGCCGCGATTGCCCTCTATCGCTCCCTTGCTCGTGGCCGAGCGGAACTGGGTCATCGAATCCGATATGGGAGGCCGTTTGCGGCTCCACGCCCGCGATGATAGGTAAGCCGCGATGGCTGATTCGGATTCCGCTTTGCTCGAAAAGGTGAGTGCGGCGCTGAACGACGGCGCCGAGCGCGAGGCGTTGCCGCAGGTGCTGGATCTGCTCTTGGCGCATTTCGCTTGCACGACCGGCACGGTCCATTTGCTCGGTAAGAACTCCGGCATGCTGCAACTCGCGGCGCAGCGCGGAATTCCTGAGATAGTGCTCGATAAGATCAAGGTAATCCCGGTTGGAAAGGGTATGGCCGGAATCGCGGCCGAACGGGGTGAGCCGGTGCAGGTCTGCAATCTGCAAACCGACAGTTCCGGCGTCGTTAGGCCGGGAGCGCGCGATACGAAGATGGAAGGCTCGATCGCCGCGCCGATGCTGGATTCTGCCGGCGCGCTCAAAGGAACGCTCGGGGTAGCCAAGCCGGTCGCGTATGATTTTACCGCACTAGAATGCGACTTGCTCATGAAGGCCGGCAGATTAATCGCCGAGCATTTGTAGTCATGACCCGCGAGGAAGCTCTTAACCTCTATTTTCTCGATGCGCGCGCGAAGTTGATCGATCTCGCCGCCTTCCTCGATCGCGTGGAACGCTGCCCGGGTGAAGATGACTTCCGGCTGCGTGCCTTTCGCATCGCGCTTCAGCATTTGAGCGAATCGCAACCGGACAAGGCAAGAGCGGTGCTTACGACTCTGAGCGATCCGACAACGGAACCGCTCCCCGTCGCCACGATCAAAGGCGCGACCGGAGCCTGGCCGCAATTCAAAGACTGATGCGCTACATCGAGCCGCACGCGCACATGGTCAGCCGTGTGACGGATGATTACGTCGCGATGGTCACGGCTGGTTGTCAGGCGGTATGTGAGCCGGCTTTCTGGGCCGGGTTCGATCGCAATTCGGTGGAAGGTTTTCGGAGTTACTTTGCGCAACTAACCGAGTACGAGCCGAAGCGCGCGGCCAACTTTGGCCTCCCGCATTTTTGCTGGCTCTGTATTAATCCAAAGGAATCAGAGGACACGAAACTGGCCGACGAAGTCCTCGCGATTATTCCGAACTTCATCCAGCGGCCTAACGTTCTCGGGATTGGCGAGATCGGGTTAAATAAAAACAGCCGGAACGAAATCAGCGTCCTGGAGAAGCACGTCGAGCTCGCGCGCCAGCTCGATCAGTTGATCCTCGTCCACACGCCACACCTCGAGGACAAGCTCAAAGGCACCCGGCTCATCATCGATATTTTGAAAAACCAAAAGCAAATGGACCCCGGTCGCGTCTTGATCGATCACGTCGAGGAACACACTGCGCCGCTCGTGCTCGAGGCCGGTTTCTGGGCGGGAATCACCTTGTATCCGCAATCGAAATGCACACCGCCGCGCGCCATCGACATGGTCGAGCGCTACGGGAGCGAT
>JAICXG010000286.1 GCA_025980625.1 Chthoniobacterales bacterium | reverse complement strand
GATGACCTCTACCATTGCCGGTTCGTCGTCGATGATGATGATCTTGGCCATATTTCTCAGCGCGGAGAGTATTGCAGGATTGAGAAAAGAAAAGTCAACTTTGAGAAAACGCTGCCCGCGAATCAGGCGAGCGCGATGCCGGCCAGCATCATCCAAGGCACCGGCTTGCTCCAGGCGATGATCTTTTCGCAGAGATCGCGCGATGGATTCGCAATCGGCAGAGCGATGAGATCGGCCTGAAATCCCTGGCGGATTTTGCCGAGGGTTTGCGATTGGCCGAGCGCGCGCGCGCCGTTCACCGTTGTCATTTCCAGGATCTGCTCCGGCCCGAGCCATGGCTGCGAATCCCGCACCCTTCGCATCTCGGCGAAAAGGCTGAGCGAGGAGTTGCTCGCGAGACTGTCGGTGCCGAGCGCGATGTTGAACCCGAGTTCGCGCAGGCGGCGCAGGGCAAACTCCCGATGACCAAAATAGCGGCTGCTGCGCGGACAATGCACGATCTGAAAACGCGGCGCGCGCTCCAGCCGGGCAAAATCGTCTTCGCTCAGTTCATTCAGGTGGACCACGATCCAACGCTCGTCGAGCACTCCGCGGTCGAGCATGAGCGCGAGTGGTGTTTTGCCTTGCCCGCAATCGTTCATTGGTCGGCCGAGACTTTGCAGGAACTCGAAGAGCGGGCCGCGGCCGTCGTGAAACATCTCCATCTCCTCCTCTGATTCCGCGACGTGTATTTGAATCGGGCGACCGGTCTGGGCCGCGCGACGCGTCAGTTGCAGCGAGGCGGTGTAAGGCGCGTGCGGACTTAGCCCAAACCCGCCGCGCCAATTCTCTTTCCCAGCAAAATGGGCGAGCGCTCCTGCAACGATTTCATCGGCTGACAGAGCCGCGCGAACATCAATCAGCTCGGCAAACCACCAGGTGCGCAAAGGAGGTGGCGGCATCCGGTCGAGCAAGCTCGGGAACGATTCGATGCTGGCGATGGTTGTCGTCCCCCAGCGTTGCGCTTCTTCGAGTCCAAACGCGACCGAGTTGAGATAATCTTGTTCAGTCAACTCGCGGCGGAAGGTGTTGATCTGCCGGATCCAGTCAGCGAACGATCGCGGCGGCTCGATCTTTCCGCGCAGCAAAGTGAAATCGAGATGGCAGTGGGCGTTGATTAAGCCCGGCAACAGCACCACCTCGCCGAGATCGGTGATGCTTCCGCCTTCGCGCAGCTCGCCAAACCGTCCCACGCCGACGATGCGATCGTCTACGATGGTGACGACGCCGTCTTCGATCGGCGGGCCGTCCATCGTCACCAGGAATTTGGCCCGGTAGGTTGTCCGTGCAGCCGGGCGCACGGGGTCTGCCCTGGGATCGCTCCGCGTCGTTCCGCTTTGCTTCACTCTGCTCGAGATGTCGTTTCGCGCGCTTCCGCCACGACCTCACGCGCTTCTGCCACGAGCAGGTTGCATGCTTCCTGGCAAAGCAACGGGATACGCGTTTCGCCGCGGCCGGTCTGGTCGATCGGCGCGATGAATTTCTCGAGCGGCAAATGCTGCGAAGGTCGAGCCCCGGTCGCATCGCGCGACCACAGAATCGTGCGCAAGCATCCCGGATTGCCGCCCCGCGAACGACAAAACTGACCAACCACCGTATCGATTTGCTCGTCGGAAATTTTGGCCGCGACCCGATACATGCCGCTCTGGCGGTGGAGCGTCTGGCGCAGTGGCGCTGTCGTTAGTCGATTGGCTTCCCAGGCGGCGAGCACGGCCAGCCGCCCGGGATAAAAGAAATCGAGCGCCTCTTGCAGAGCCTCGAGATCCGGCAACTCGAGCCGCCAGCCGCGCCGGAGATTCGGCGCCGTCTTGAGTGGCCGATAATTGCCTTCATCGTCAAATTTCGCCAGTTCCGCGGCGTCGTTAGGGGAACGGAAAATTTCCAAATCCTTGCGCGCTATATCGTCGAAGTGGCAAAGGACAAAGCCGCCGCCGTCGTGTTGAATCTCAATCTGCCCGATGCCGCGCGCGCCCGCGCTAATCCAATCCGCCAGCGCCCGGCTAATGCGCGGGAGCATTCTGCGCTTTTTGTCGGGCGGCGCCGTTCTTTTTCGTGGCGCCGTTTTTCTTCGTGCAGAGTCGGCGCGCAAGCACGACTGCGACGTGCTCGAGAAAATCGCGGTCATCTTCGCTGAAAGCATTGGGCTTCTCGCTCTCGACATCGATCACACCGATGACGTGTGCGTTCGCTTCGCAAATGATCGGCACCACGATCTCCGAGTTCGTCGTCCAGAACGCCGGCAGCCAGCGCGGGTCCTTGCGCACGTCGCCTACGATGAGGGTTTCGCCGCTCTCCGCGACCGCGCCGCAGAGGCCCTGGCAGACAGGGAAACGGGGATAGGTCGGCGGCTCGTTACCGGTGCCGGCGGCGATGACAAACTCGCCGCGCTCGATTTTATAAATGCCGATCCAACGATAATCGCGCTCCGCCCGCACCATTTCCGCCGCCTGCTTGAGCGACTTGGGATCTTTCGGGGCAGCCAACACGAAGGCCGCCAGGTCCTGCAAAAGTTTTGTCGAGTTCTGTTTCACAGGCGTTCCCGCGGGAAACAAACCTTCACGCAATTGGCCGGAGATCAAGGGCCGCCTCGTCGAAAGCTCGCGCCTGCTCGATAATGATCTCGGCGAATTTTGGCTCCGTCCCGATCGCGCTCGCGTAATAAAGATTGCGCCCGTGCAGCCGATGCGGGTTGCGGCGGAAGACCGCGCGCGGGCTCGAGGCCGCGCCCGATTCCGCTCCGATCCCGAGCAGGACGGGAATGTCCTCGTAACTGTGGAGCCCGTCGGAAATAAAGAAGGGCACCACGATGACGTTAGGCGCGTTCGTTAGGCGCGGCCAGTCCGAGATCAACGGCGACTCCTCCATGTAGGCGTTCTGGACCGATGCATAACGGCCGAGCGCGGCGATTTTTTCCACCTCTCGTTTGGCCGCGATCGCGCTCTTGTCGTTCAAAGGTGTCCCGTGGGCGACGATCACCAGACTCGTCTCGGCTTCCGGCACCTGCGGAGCGACTTCGCGCGCTCGCCGCAGCAAAAGCTCGGTCACGCCCGGATGGTTCCCGACCGGCTCGCAATACTTCCAGACTTGCCCGTCAGGTCGAGTCGTTAGGCGGCCGTCCAGCTCCAGCTCGCGCGGGATCACCGTCTGGGTGAAATAACCTTCGCTGATGAAATTCGGCACCACGTAAACTTCGCGAATCTCTGGGTCGCTGAACAGAAACAGCGCATCGCGCAAGCTTGGTTCTTCCTTCCAAAAACAGCAGGCCACCTCTCGGAAAATGTCGTGCGCGCGAATCGCAGCCGCCTGCTCCAGGCTCGGCGCGCTCGAGTCCGGATTCACGGTCGAGCCGTGGCCGACAATGAGAAGGGCGCTGGATTCGGATGAGACTGACATTCGGAGAGAGGAGTTAACCCCGGCCTAGGGCTTTGTCATGACCGCGGCAGTCCGCTTTTCCGGCAACGGCACCTTTTCTGCCGACAATTGTTGAAAGCGTGGATCGTTGCGGATTGCATCCCAGATCGGATCGAGCCGCAGCGTC
>JAICXG010000334.1 GCA_025980625.1 Chthoniobacterales bacterium | reverse complement strand
GATTGAACAAGGGCACACTGAAGATGACGTTGTGCTCCAGCCCGACGATCAGATTTATGTCCCGCAGCGGCTGGTGAACTTCTAGCACATGCGTACTCCAGGTTCTGATCATCATTCTTCGCCCGTCTCCCTCACCAACTCACTCGTCACACGGATTCATCGCTACAAGGCGCTGCTCCGGCGGCGCTGGTGGATCCTCCTTCTTACCACGTGCCTCGGGCTCTTTATTGGTGCCTGCGTCATTTACCAGGCGCCAAACAAATTCCTTTCTACGAGCAAAATGCTGGTCGCGGGAAAACTGAATATTTCTCAGAATGCGTTCTACAGCGAAGACACGACTAACTTTTACGGAACGCAGATTCAGTTAATGCTCAGTGACCAGGTCCGCACGGCCGCGGAAGCGCTCGTGCGGGCGACTCATCCCGAGTTGCAGCCGCAGAAGGTCGAGCTCACGGTCACGCAACGTCCTCGCACCTCCATCTTTGAGCTGGAGGCGATCGGTCCCTCACCGGATTACACCCAGGCCTATCTCAACGCGGTGATGCAAAAGTATCTCGACGTGAAAAAGGGAATGCGCGAAAACGAGGGCAGCCATGTCACCTCTGCAATCACCGAGCAGCTTGTCCAGGTCGACAAGGAGCTTCGCAAGGGCGAAGACGAAATGCTCGAGTTTCAAAAAGAGAACAACATCGGTCTTTTGCAGGGGGAAGGTAACAGTGCAGCGGCTTACCTTGTGAAGCTCAATCAGCAATATGCTTCACTTAAGACCGAATACGACCTTCTTAGCCTGCTCGACCTCGACCAGAACCTCGACCGGCAACAGGCGGTCAAGCCTAACGGTAATGCCAGCACATCCGCTGATGGCGAGGGAATGTCCTTCGCCGAGTTTGGACCGGAGGGCGAGTATCTCAAGGCCCGTCAGGCGGTTCAGTTACTCAAAGCGCAACGCGACACCCTTTCCAAGGATCTTCGTCCGAAGCATCCGAAAATCGTCAAACTAAACGACGAAATCCAGCAGCAGGAAAAGCTGATCGCACTTTATCGTCGCGATGCCGTCGAAAAGCTCGATACGCGGCGCAAATCGATCGGCAAGCAGATGGAAAATCTAAAGACGAATATCGCCGAGTGGGAGAAGAAGGCGCTTGATCTAAGCCAGCGTCTGGCCCAGTTCAACCGGATCAAGGACAAGGTCGAACGGCAAAAGACACTCTATGACCGTCTCACCAACAGCTTGAAAGACGTTAACGTTTCCCAGGTGGTTGACCCGGGCGATCAGATCGGAATCATGGAAGCCGCTACTCCGCCGGTTTCAGTCCGCCCCGGGCTGGTAAAAAGCCTGCTCGTCGGCTTTGGCTTTGGGCTCTTTGCCGGGCTTGTCATCCTTATCCTGCTCGATCGAATTGATGATCGAATGGCGTCCTTTACTGAGTTTCAATATTACTTCACCGAAAATATTCTCGGCCAGATCCCGAAGGAGAAAACAAAAGGCGCCGTCACTCTCCTCCAACCCGACGACGCCCGGCATGTTTTCGCCGAGTCCTATCGCAATGTTCGCTCCTCGATCTTCTTCATGCCTTACGAAGGACCGCGACCAAAGAGCTTTCTTATTACGAGCGCCGTGCCTAACGAAGGTAAGTCAACGATTTCCTCCAATCTCGCGATCACGATGGCGTTTTCCGGGGCCAAGACACTTCTGATCGATGGCGACCTGCGCCGTGGAAACCTGCGGGAAGCTTTCGAGATTCACTCCCGGATTGGATTCTCCGAAGTCCTCAAGCAGGAAGTGAACTGGCGCGAAGTGGTCGTGCCCACTTCTCTCCCGAGCCTTTTTGTTTTGCCGCGCGGCAATAGCCTTTCGCAACCGAGCGAACATCTGCTCCGCGAGTCGACTGATGCTTTTCTCAAGGAGATTTACAATCATTACGACTACATCATCATCGATAGCTCGCCGGTCCTGGCCGCGGATGACACGACCAGTCTCGCTCCCAAGGTTGACGCCACACTTGTCGTGGTTCGGCTTGGCTATACTTCCGCTCGCCTGACCAAGAAGGCGCTCGAATTGCTCTATGACCGGCAGGTCAACGTTCCCGGGGTCATCTTGAATTACGTGGATACTTCGCTGCCGGAGTATTACTACTATCAGTACGCGGAGTACTACAACACGCCGCCTGTTACGCCCGACTCCCATCGCGTGGCACCGGAACGGCAAGAACATCGCGTCTAACTCAGCGCAGCCGTGACGGCTTTGGCCAGCCAACCCGGCGCCTCGCACAAGCGCGCGCGACCAGCCCGCCCACTCCGCATTCTGGCGATCGTCAATCTCCCGTGGGACGCGCGACTCGGCGCCGCGCGTGTCTGGATCGAGTTAAGTAAGGAATGGGAGAAGGCTGGTCATCAGGTTGAGAGATTTTGCCTGACTGACGCTTTTCCGAAAAACCGAAACTCCCGTCTCAGTTCGGCGCTGCGCCAAATCCTTTTCCCTGTCAGAGCCGCAGCCTATGTCCGGCGCAACGCTGGTCGCTTCGACGTTATCGATAGTCTTATCGGATGCTTAACCGCCAGTAAAGCATCGCTTGGGTTTGAAGGGCTGCTCGTAGCGCGCTCGGTTGGGCTATACCGGCTCTATGACAAGTTTCTCGAGCTCCATCGCAGTCACTGGCCTCCTCAACCAAAAGGCCGGTGGTTCGGTCGGATTTT
>JAICXG010000140.1 GCA_025980625.1 Chthoniobacterales bacterium | reverse complement strand
CTATTGCAAGACGCTGCGACCTTCGGCACGCGGCGAGTTGGAGATCACGGACCTGAATCTTCTTTATCTTCGCCGCAACGCCCTTCACGTCCGACTACTGGGGCGAGGAATGGCCTGGCTCGACACGGGCACACAAACGAGCCTGCTCGAGGCCGGCAACTACATTGCAACAATCGAGCATCGGCAAGGGTTAAAGGTCGCCTGCCTCGAAGAAGTCGCGTTGCGAGCCGGCTTCATTGATCGCGCCCAGATGAACCGGCTGATCGATCAACGGCCGAAGGGCGAATATCGCGATTACCTGCGGCTTGTCGCCGACGAAGAGTTCGCGCCGGCTGACGGCGATCCGCTCTAACGTTCGCCCTCGTCTTAAGAGCGACGGGAAGAAGGCGGCGGCTGCTCCTTCAGCAGATGATGGACGTCGGCCAGCAGCCGAGTGATGGCGTCGGCATCGGTCGCGTCATAGTAACCGCGAATCGTTCCGCTGCGGTCGACCAGCACGACTCGCGTGCTATGGATGGGTCCGGTCGCGCCGCCATCGGCGGCGGCAAGTTTGAAGCCGTTGCGCACGAGGCGATAAACCGTGTCCCTGTCGCCGGTAAGAAATTTCCACCGATCCAGATTGGCATTGAGCTTTGACGCGTAACCACGGAGCACGCCAGGCGTGTCGTGCTGCGGATCGACGCTAAAGGAAACCAGCTCGACGTCCGTATCGCGTAGCGGTTTCTGCGTTTCGCTCATCCGGCTGCTGATCATCGGGCACGGTCCGGGACAGCTCGTATAAACGAAATCGGCGATCCAGATTTTGCCCAGCAACTGTTGGGTGCCGAAGGATCCGCCGTTCTGATCGACCAGGTGGAATGCGGGCACCACTCCGTCGTTAGGCAAGACATGCTGGGCGAGACGGGCGACCTCCACTTGTCGCAGAAAGAAGAGTCCGGCGGCGATCAACACCGGGCTGAGAAAAACCGTCGCCTTCCAGGCAACCGACCGCCAGGAGAGCGGCGGCCGCACCGGGGTGAGCGCGGAAGAAGCGTTCATCGCTTTACCAAAACCAGTGCGCCGAGGAGGAGCGGCAGGTAAATGATCGAGCCGAGAAATAATTGGCGCGCGCTCGACGGCGTACGCTGTGTTTGGAAGCGGAAAGCAAGCAGGAGAAAAATCGCGCCTAACGACAACGCGATCGGCAGATACACGAGGCGGGCGATTCCCAACCAAACGGGCGTGAGGCTCGCAACCAGCAGCAGCAAAGTGAAGAGAACACTTTGCCGGCCGGTGCGCGCGCCTTCGAGGTCTTCCCCGGAAAGCATGACGAAACCGCCGCGGAGATAATCTTCACGATAAATCCAGCCGATCGCGAAGAAGTGCGGCAATTGCCAGAAAAACAGGATCGCAAAAAGCGTCCATGCCGGCAGCACAAGATCGTTGCGGGCCGCGGCCCAGCCGATGAGCGGCGGGAGCGCGCCGGGAACCGCGCCGACGAGGGTGTTCGCGACCGTGATGCGCTTGAGCGGGGTGTAAGCAAAGAGGTAAATCGCGATCGTGGCCGCGGCCAGCATTGCGCTGATCAGATTGACAATGATCGCGAGATAAACGACGCCGGCTGAACCAAGCAGGACTCCCACAATCAGCCCTTCGCGCACTGTCATGCGGCCACCGGGAATAGGTCGGGCGCGAGTTCGCACCATCAGAGCGTCATATTTGTGCTCCCACCACTGATTGAGCGCGGCGGCTCCGCCGGCGGCGAGTGCAGTGCCGAAAATCGCGTGGAGCAGCGCCATGTAATCCATCGGTCCCTGCCAGCCAACATAAAAACCGACCGCGGTCGTGATCAGAACGAGAAAAGTGAGACGCGCCTTCACCAGCTGGGCGAGATCGGCCATGGTCCAGCCGCGCTCGATCGGCAGGGCGGGCGGTTCGATCACGGCGGTTTTCATGAAGCCGCTACCTCCGCGAGTGGAGTGGTTTGCTCGGACGGTGTCCGCATTTCTGCAAGATAACGCAAACGTAGCACGACCGCCGTGATCACAATCGCAGTGGCAAAAGTGATTGCCCCCAGCGCGACATGCGCGGTCGCAATATCGGCCGCCTTGTTGCTCCAGATCGTCCAGGCGCCGAGCCCGATTTGCGCGAGCACGAGACCGAGCCAAAGGCTGGAGAGCCTGCGCAGGAGCGCCGGTGCGGCCTGCGCGTTTCGCCTAACGAGAAGCGCAAAAGCTGCGATCGTTAGGGCGATCACCAGGGCGAGGAAGCGATGGGCCATTTGCAGCCAGATTTGCGCCGGGCTGACATCGGAGAGCGCCTGCGCGTCGCGCGCCTGGTTGATCCGGGCGATCGTCGCCGGGTCGGTCGCTGGAATAAACTGACCGTAGGCAAGCGGGAAATCCGTGATCGAAAGGTCGCGATGCTGATGCCGCATCGTCGCACCGAGCGCGAGTTGTCCGTAGATCAAACTTGTGATCACGATCGACAGCACCGCGAGCGAACGTGGCAGAACAGCCGCAGTGAAGCGCAGCCGTTGCCACACGGGCGAGAGCGCAAGCGCAATCAGGACAAGGAGTCCGAGAAAAGCCTGCGCCAGGCAGGCATGAAAGATCCCGATCTGGTCCTTGAGCAAGGTAACGCGCAGACCACCGAGAATTCCCTGCAAGACGACCGCGCCTAACGAGCCCCAGCCCAGCGTTTTCACCCAGCCGGGCGCTTTCGATCGCGCCAGCCAAAGGGCAAGGATGATCGTGAGAAAGCCAATCACCGACGCGATCAATCGATGAGTGTGCTCGAAGAAAATTCCGCCCACCCATTTTGAAACCGGGAAAAAAAACATGTTGTAGCCGAAAGTGGTCGGCCAATCCGGCACCGCCAGCCCGACGCCTTTGCTCGTTACCATTCCGCCGCTGCAAATGAGCAGGAGAGTGGCGGCGGCGGTGAACCAGGCGAAGCAGCGGAGAAAACGGTTGGGTTCAGCAGCGGATGAGCGCATCAGGTCGTGGTGAAATTCCGGCGCAAGGCCGGGCCACCAATTTATCCGCCGCCGGGCTTTTGGTTTTTCGGAGCGCCCGGGGGTGGCACGCTGCCGGGAGTTGAACCTGGGCCAGCTTCGCCCGGTGGACGCTGGAGGGCCGGCGGCGCGGTGGGGGTGCCGGCGAGTTGGGCGCGTTCCTTCAACCACGCCTGGTAATCGGCTGGCGTATCGACAACAACTGTGCCTTTCATCGCGTAGTGCCCGAGCCCGCAGAGTTGCCCACAGACAATTTCGAACGTGCCGGTCTTGATCGGTTTAAACCAGAGCGGAATCACCTGCCCTGGAATCGCGTCCTGCGCCATTCGCATGGCTGGAATATCGAAATTGTGAATCACATCTTTCGACGAGACATCGACAATGACATCGCGATTGATGGGGACGTGCAATTCGCCCAAGACCACGAGGTCATCCCTGGAATTTGGATCGTTCGAATCGATCCCGAGCGGATTGGAGTTGCTCTCGAGGTAGATGTCGCGCCGGCCGAAGACACCATCCGGTCCCGGAAGGTGGAAGTTCCAGTTAAATTGCTGACCCACCGCATGGACCACGATCGCCTCCTTTTCGTCGGGAATTTTATTGACCCGTTTCGCCCAGAGTGGAATGGCGAACCCCACCAGCAAGAGGGCGTCGATCAGAATGACTGCGAACTCGAGATGAGTGGAGATGCCGCTGGTGACTCCTTCATGGCTGGCGGTGGGGTTGCGCTTTTGTCGAAACCGCCAGAGAGCGAAAATAAAAAACGCCCACCATCCGACAAAAAGGACGCCCATGAACCAATGGCTGAACTCAATGATATGATCGACCTGGTAGCCGTCCGCCGAAGCGTTTGGCGGCATCCCGAGGAACTCGTTTATGACGGCGAGACTAATCATAGCGATCGAGATCCTCGGTGATCAATTGCTCGTGCGGCTCCAAGGGGGTTGTCGCGTGACGCCAAAGCTGGAAGCTGAATGCGCCGATGCCGCCGAGGACAGACATGATGGCGGCAATCATGACCCAAATGGCTATCGCCATGTGCGCGGTGGCCGGTGAGTTCTTATCGCCCATGCAGGTGGCGCAGGCGAAAACCTCGGCTGCCTGCGAAACCCAGAAGAAGAGAGTGACGAGGAGTAATCTGGCTTTCATCTGATCAAACGCAGCCGCTTCATCTTTCTCCAAAACCAGCAGCCGTAAACGATCAGCGCGAGTGCGACCGCGAAGGAAAAGATCGCGCCAAAGAGGTAGTTGGGCGCATCAGAAACCCGTCGGACCCAGAGACACCACATGCCGCTGCCGAAGGCCAGCCCGGTGGAAAAGATGATAAAGACGATGTGGAAAGCCTTGAGCGACATATCAGCGAACGATCGGGTCGTACCAGCTAAGATAGGTGAGCCAAAAAAGGCCGAGGACGAAAATGCCGGTGAAAATCAGGATGCGGTAAATGAGCTTCTTCTCCGCCGAGAGATGCATGAAAATATAAGCGACCAAGCCAGCCTTGATCGTCGCCACCACCACCGCCACCGCTACATTGGCCTTTTCGGTGCCGAAGTTAACATAAGAGAGGAACACCGTCAGCGCCGTGAAGAAGAGCAACATTCCGCCGACGATGAGATAACCGCGGACGTGTTTGCTCACGTCGTGGCCTTGCGGCGCATAATGCTCCGTCTCGCGCTCGATCGGGGCAGTGTCAGGCGGATTATTCATCGGCTAGAGCAGGTAGAAGAGCGGAAAAACAAATATCCAGACGAGATCAACAAAATGCCAGAACAAGCCCGCTACCTCAACCCGATTTGCGAGGTGCTCGGGATTCTGCCGGTATAACCTCGTGCTCGCCGGCAGCCACATGTAGATAAAAACGAGCACCCCCGCAAGCACATGGAGACCATGCAGCCCAGTGATCGTAAAGTAGCTTGCGAAGTAAGTGTTGTGCGTCGGGATGAACATCGTCGCCCGCTCTACGTCGGCTTTCTCGATCACCCCGATCTTATCGGTTGGCGGCACATAAAGGAAATGCGGCCGATCCATCTGTGGGTTGGTTGGATCGGTATAAACCGGATCGAGCGCCACTTCATAGTCCTTGATGTTGGGGTCGTGCAGCGCTTCGCGGTTGTGCAGATGACCGGTGATCTCGAGTCGCGGCGCCAGCCCCTCAGCCAGGAGATGTTTGTTGCCCAAATATTTTTCGTATTTCTCCAGCGCGCTTGGTTTGATGTAGGCGCCGAAGTGATCGTATTTCTGCGGCCACTCATAGCCCAGTTTGACGACCAGAAAGACGATCCCGCACAGGATCGTGAGTGCCATATAGACCTTGTAGCGGACGAACTGTCGCATTTTCAGGGCCGCCCAAGCCAGCACCACCGTCACTGAGGAGACAATGAGGATGGCGGTGTTGAACGTGCCGACCGGAACGTTGAGCAGACCGTGCGGCCAATACCCGGGCTGGGCGTCGAGCCGGAGGAAAATGTAGGCGGAAAAGAGCCCGCCGAAGAGCATCACCTCCGAGGCGAGGAAGAGCCAGATGCCGACCTTGGCATTCCAAAGGCCGGTATCTGGCCTGGCAGTAACTGTGTAAGGAATTTCCATCTAAGTTGATTCGTTAGGCGTGAGCTCGATTCAGGCTTAGTGCCCTAAGGAGAACGCGGGCTCGGGAAGCCTGCGTTCGTTAGGCTGAACCGGTTCGGTTTGCATTGTGTAATCTTTTGCCCGGCCCGGCAGGCTGTACTCGTAGGGTCCGCGATAGGCGACCGGGGCCACCAGGAAGTTCCCATGTGGCGGCGGCGAAGGCGCGGTCCATTCCAGAGTGGTCGCGTCCCACGGGTTATCGTTCACTTTTTGCCCGTGGCGCATGCTCCAGAAGAAATTGATGATGAAAGGAATTTGCGCAAGACCCATCACCCAGGCTGCGATCGAGATCGGCATATTCCAGTGGAAACCGCTTAGGCCCCAGACCTTCTCCGCCGCCAAGTTCCAGCCCTGCCCGCCATCGTACCAGCGGCGGTGCATTCCTAGCATGCCCTGCAAAAACATCGGCAGAAAGATCACGTTCATGCAGATCATCGTCGGCCAGAAATGCACTCTCCCCCAGAACTCGCTCATCTTTCGCCCGGTCGCTTTCGGGAACCAATAATAAATCCCGGCGAAGACCGCGAAGATCGTTCCCGGCGCGACGAGGTAATGGAAGTGCGCGATCACGTAATAGGTGTCATGCAAATAAAGATCCGCCGTGTTGAACGCGAGCGGGATGCCGGTGAGGCCGCCGATTCCGAACATCGGCAAAAAGGTCGTCGCGAAAAGCATTGGCACGGTAAAGCGGATCGACCCGCCCCAGAGTGAAATGAAAAACGCGCTCAAGATAATCACCGACGGAATCGAAATGATCACGGTCGTGGTCTGGAAAAACGCGCTCACCACCGACCCCATGCCGGTAAGCCACATGTGATGCGCCCAGACGATGAAGGAAAGAAAGCCGAGCACAAGGATGGCGAGGACAAGCGACTTGTAACCCCAGAGCGGCTTGCGCGTGTTGTTCGCTAGGATTTCAGCCACGATTCCCATTCCCGGCAGGACCAGCACGTAAACCTCCGGATGCGCCAGGAACCAAAAGAGATGTTGCCAGAGCAACGGGCTGCCCCCGCCGCTGATCGAGACCGCCGCGCCGTTCACCACCAGACCATGGGGAAGAAAAAAGCTCGTGGCCGCGACTCGATCCATCAATTGCATGATGATGGCCGACTCCAGCGGCGGGAACGCCAGGAGGAGTAAGAAGGCCGTCACAAACTGCGCCCAGACGAAGAAAGGCAGCCGCATCCAGGTCATGCCCTTGGCCCGCAATTGAATGATGGTGGCGATAAAGTTGACCGAGCCTAACAATGACGACGTGATCAGGAAAATGAAGGCGATCAGCCACATCGTTTGCCCGTTGAAGATCATGAGATGACCCGGCCCCTTGTCATCGATCACGGCCAGCGGCGTATAGGAAGTCCAGCCGCCCTTGGCCGCGCCGCCCGGCACGAAAAAGCTCGCGAACATGATCGCGCCGCCGACAAAATAGGCCCAGTAGCTCGCCATGTTGACCTTTGGGAAACACATGTCGGGCGCGCCGATTTGCAGCGGCACGACAAAATTCCCGAAGGCCGCGAACGCCACCGGCACGATCCCGAGAAAGATCATGATCGTGCCGTGCATCGCCCCTAACGAGTTGTAGAATTCCGGCGTCATCACCCCGTTGGCCATCGCGCCCGGGCCGAGGACATTTCCGATCATGTCGCCGATCACCGGCAGCCGCTGCCCCGGATAAGCCAGCTGCCAGCGCATCAGCATCATCAGGATGAAACCGAAGAGGAGAAAACAGAGGCCGGTGAGGAGGTATTGAATTCCGATCACCTTGTGATCGGTCGAGAAAATATAGGTTCGCCACCAGCCGAGCTCATGATGCTCGTGACCTTCGTGCGCGTGGGCGTGATGT
>JAICXG010000370.1 GCA_025980625.1 Chthoniobacterales bacterium | reverse complement strand
GTCGATCGTGTGTTCCTTGAAGCGCTCGAGCTTCTTGAACTCGGCGATCGGGATGAGGCGGCCATCGACATAAAGGGTTTCGAAGCCCTGCCGCTCCGCCCAGCGCGCCACTTCGGTGTGAAAACCTTTGCGCGCTTTAACGAGCGGCGCGAGCACCGTCAACGGTCCGCGCCGGGCCGCGCTCTCCACCTGCCTAACGATCGCGGCAAGACTCTGTTTTTCCACCGGCAGATCGCAGTCCGGGCAGAACTGCGTCCCGGTTTTGGCAAAGAGCAACCTGAGAAAGTGATAGACTTCGGTCACGGTCGCGACCGTGGATTTGCCGCCGCCGCGCGTGACGCGCTGCTCGATCGCGACCGTTGGCGGCAGGCCTTCGATCAAATCGACATCCGGTTTTTCCAACTGCTCGACGAACTGCCGCGCGTAGGGCGACATGCTGTCGAGAAAGCGGCGCTGGCCTTCAGCAAAAAGGAGATCGAAGGCAACGGTCGATTTGCCGGAGCCGCTCAGGCCGGTGATCACCACCATTTGGTCGCGGGGGATGGCGAGGGAAAGGTTTTTCAGATTGTGCTCGCGCGCGCCGTGGATCGCGATGGCCTGATTGTGGCCGTTTGATCCATAGCTCGGTGGTTCTTCGGCCGCTTTCAGCAAGTCGTCATCCCGAGCGAAGTCGAGCGATCCCCTCGAGCTGCGGGGAAGCCAAGCTTCTCGATCGTTCCACGGGATCTCTCGACTTCGCTTCGGTGCGCTCGAGATGACACGCAAATATTGACCGGTGTGGGAGCGATGGTTCTTCGCGACCTCTTCCGGCGTCCCAGTCGCGACCACGTTGCCTCCTTCTTCGCCGCCCTCGGGTCCAAGATCGATGATCCAATCGGCGCACTTAATTATCTCGAGGTTGTGCTCGATCACGACGATCGAATTGCCGGCGTCGACCAGGCGCTGGAAAAGGCCGACGAGGAGCGCGACGTCGTCGAAATGGAGGCCGGTTGTCGGTTCGTCGAAGATGAACAAGTTGTTCTGTTCGTCGTTAGGCGCAGTCCCGCTCAGGTGCCTAACGAGCTTGAGCCTCTGCGATTCGCCGCCGGAAAGAGTGTTGAGCGGTTGGCCGAGCCGCAGATAACCGAGGCCGACTTCCTCCAGCACCATCAGCGGCCGGGCGAGTGCGACGCTCTCGCCTAACGAGTCAAAGAATTGCACTGCCTCGCTCACCGTCAATTCGAGCAATTCGTGGATTGATCGGCCTGCGAGTTTCACCTTCAGGACGTGCGGCTGAAAACGGCGGCCTTCGCATTCCGCGCAGCGCACGTAGAGATCGCTCAGGAATTGCATCTCGATCTTCTCAAACCCGGTCCCGCCGCAACGCTCACAACGGCCCCCGCCGGAGTTAAAGGAGAAGGCGCTCGCGGTCAGCCCCTGGGCCATCGCTTCCGGCTGGGCCGCGAACAGTTCGCGCACCCGGTCGTAGATTCCGAGATAAAGCACCGGGGTCGAACGCGGCGTGCGGGAGAGGGGCGATTGATCGACCATCACGATCTGGCCCAGACGATGCGCACCGGCGATGCTCTTGCAGGCGCCGGCTTCTTCGCTCCCGCTGCCGCGCGCGCGGAGAAGATTCTGATAGAGCACTTCGTGGATGAGGGTCGATTTTCCCGAGCCGGAAACGCCGGTCACGCAGATGAAAACGCCTAACGGAATCTCGACATCGAGGTTCTTCAGGTTGTGCTGGGTTGCGCCT
>JAICXG010000118.1 GCA_025980625.1 Chthoniobacterales bacterium | reverse complement strand
GTAATAGGCGATCGACGCCATAAACAGCACCGCGCCGTAGAGCGCCGAGGGGAAGCGATGAAAATGGTTTTCGCCCATCCAACCGGTGACGAAGGGAAAGAGCGAGAGCCAGAAAAGCAGATGGAGATTCGCCCACATGATCCCGCCGTTGATCTTGCGGGCCGCTTTGAGGAGGTGATGATGATTGTTCCAATAGATACCGAGGTAGACGAAGCTCAGCACGTAAGTGAGAAACACCGGCAGGAGCGGCCCGAGCGCACTCAGGTCCGGGCTATGCGGCACCTTCAACTCCAGCACCATGATGGTAATGATGATGGCAAAGACGCCGTCGCTGAAGGCTTCGAGCCGATTCGTTTCCATCGCGAAGGTTTGTCCTGCCTACAAGGTTAACCGCGGGAGCATCGCACGAATCAACGAACTCCGGTATCGACATGCATCTCAACCCGAGTAGTCCGATCGACCTCAATCGCAAATGGCTCCGGCTTGGCGCGAAGATGTCCGCGCTTCCGGCCTTCGGCGTCGAGCAGATAATTTCCGGGTGGAAGCGGGAGCTTGAAGTTGCCGGTTTGGTCGGCGAGCAGACGCGCGACGATCTTTCCGTCGCGATCCCTAACGAGCAAAGGGAAGCGCGCAAAAAACACCGCAGCCCATTCTGCAGGCCGGCCGCCCTCCAGGTCTACTTCGCTAGGGGAAACAATTGTGAGGTGCCCCTGCAGAATGCCGGTCAAAGTCGGTTGAGATCTGGTGGAGGCACAAAGGGCGAGCGTGACGCCGGCTGAAAGCTGAAAGCTGAAAGCTGCCGTAACGGATGCAGAGCAACGGCCGGGCTTTCAAACGCTGAAAACTGCGCTAGCCAAGATGCCAACTCACCGCTCCCGCAGTGACGGACCATCCGACGAGCCAATCCCGGCCTCGTCCTGCGCCTGCGGGCCTACGTTACAGGCGGGAAAAGTAGCGTGATTTCTAGTCTTGACAGCGCTGTTGCAACGGCTCAAAACCGGCAATTATGAAAACGAATAATGGCGCCCTCATCCTTGTTGGTCTCGTCGGCCTGATTATCGGGGCCGCAGTCGGCTATTTTGCTTTCGGTCACGGCAAGCCGCTAGCCGACCCCGGACCCGCGAAGTATATCTTAATGTTCGGAGAAACCAGCGGCAATACCCTAGTTACAGCCGATTTGACCGCTTTCCAAAACGCCTTGGCCAGTCCGGCGCCGAATTGGAGCACGCTTCAGGAAGTGCCCACCCAGGGCGCGACCCCGACACCGGTTCCGATTCCTACACCGACGCCGGCGCCCGGTAACACAGTGCTCATAGCCAGGGTCCAGGTAACCCAGCAGGGACCAAACAACGCCCCGTGCACCATGCACGTGACACAGAAGGTCGGGTTAAACGACCCAACTCAGGTGCGAAGTGTCCTGGCTGCTTTAAACCCGAGTCCCACGCCGGTGCCGCAGTAATTGGCGAGAACCCTCTAGCGGTTAGGTTGAAGGGTTTGCAGGATGTTGGAAAAGCTGGGATCGTCCCTCAAGTAGGTCCAGTAAGGATGCAAACGAAGTTGACCGTAACTTAGATAACCTGGCATCCCTACAAGTTGATTCAAGATATCAAGAGCTGCCTGCTTTTCGCCCGTCCAGGCATAAATTACGGCAAGATTCTGCAAGAGAGCCGACCCAGTAATTGCGTCTCTATCAATCGGAAGTAACTCGACCGCCTTGCGGCCCTCGGCGATGGCGTTGTCCTTGTTTCCCAAAGCCGCATCGATCATACCCAGGGCCGAGATCGCAGCGACGAAATCGGGTTGTTCATGCACCAGACGAGCTACTCCCACGCGCGCTTCGGTGAAGGCCAGGCGGGCGGCGGCGCTATTGTTCTCTTCACGGGCAACCAGGCCCTCGCACCACGATCGGGGATAGGGTATTCCCTCCTCCTGGCATCCATTTTCGGTCATCGCCTCAAGGGCATCGCTCGCAGCCGTCATGTCCTTCTCACAAAAAGCGAGATATAGCCACTGGTCGGCGATCGTTCCTGCTTTGGTTGGATCGCGCGCCAGAATCTGAACGATCGCGGCATGGAGCGGCTTGGTATTAGCATGCCAATCCAGCTCCAACGATGCGCGTTGGGCGATAAAATTCGGATCGTCCGGAGCAACCGCAATCGCACGGTCAAAGATGCTGATGGCATCCGGATAGCGCCGCAACATGGTATAACTCAGAGCAACCTGCTTAAGAAAGAGAAGGTTTCGCGGGTCGAGGGTTAGAGCATGTTCCAGTCTTTTAGTCGATGCCTTCCAATGTCCTTGCCGGCGATCGATATAGCCCAGGAGCAGGATCGGATAAGGGTCGTTTGGCAACTTGGCCCGCGCAGCCGTCAATTCCTGACGCGCTGCATCGTAATCAAGGTAACCAAAGTAATAATGGGCCGCGGCGGCAAGATGCACTTCGCCCACATCGGGTTGTAATTCCCTGGCTTTGTCCAATGCCGCCTTGGCCAGAGCGAGGCGCGCATCAGTATGATCAACACTGTTGAAGTAGAGCTGGTCGTGAACATAAGCTAGCTTGCAAAAGGCGAGAAAGAACTTCGGATCGCGCGCGGTCGCCTGCTCGAGAAGCCGTTCGGCTTCCCGTAGGTCCTCGATGAGATTGGAATCATAAATCACTCGATCAATGATTTCGTTCGCTTTCACATATGAGGCATAAGCCGGAATGTCCTGAGTTGGGAGAACCTCAATTGCCGCCTTTTCTTCCGGAGTAAAACGCGCCTGTAACTGGGTGACGATCGTCTCCGCGATCTCACTCTGGATTGCAAAGACGTCCGAGAGTTGCCGATCGTAATGCTCCCCCCACACCTGCGCACCCGTCATGGCATTGAGTAACTGAACCTGGACACGGATGCGACCCGCGGCCCGTTGCACGCTTCCTTCCAAAAGGTAGCGCGCACCAAGAGCATATGCGACTTGGGTCAGGTC
This sequence comes from Chthoniobacterales bacterium, assembly GCA_025980625.1. Classification (GTDB taxonomy): domain Bacteria; phylum Verrucomicrobiota; class Verrucomicrobiia; order Chthoniobacterales; family UBA10450; genus JAICXG01. The sequence goes on along the minus strand of JAICXG010000118.1, from coordinate 5,485 downwards.
CAGGCTGGCGGGATCGCGATACTTGGCCACGGAGGGTCGACTGATAACCTTTAGGTCCGCGATTTTGACCAAGCCTCTAAGAATCTCGGTCTGCATGCCGTCGGCAAAATAAGCGTCACTATGCTCGTCGCTCAGGCTTTCAAAGGGAAGCACGGCGATCGACTTCTCCGGGATCGTAACAGCCAACTCAGTGTTGTGCTCGTTAGGCGCAGAGGAAGCCTTAGTTTCCGGTGAACGCATCGCGGCGAAACGCCAGAGGAAGCCGCCCCCAAGAATCAAGACCAAGCCAATCATGAGAAGCTCCGTGCCGGTAACTCGCTGTGCGCCACGCTCACCATGATACCAGGCCAGGACCAGGGTCACAAAGAAGCCGACGACCAGGGCCAGAGTAATGCCGCGGCGCACGCCTTCCGGCCAGCCAAACTGTTGCGCGACGATGTCGATGCCCTGCAACAATGCAAACGCGGCCGCGACATAAGCGATCGCCCATTGCACCAGGCTCCGTTCTTTCAGCCGCTGGAAGAACTCATGCATGGCGATACGTCCGTCGTGGAAGCGACATACTTAGTCAGCAACGCCTGAAAGCGCGCGTTTTCCCTTCCATAGTGCTTCAAATTCCTTCGGCAGCAATCTTTTCCGCTGCCAGGCTCTCGGCGGTATGCTGCGACGGCTGCGGGTTTGCCAGGGCAGTTTCCGATGTGAGGCTTTTTCCATCGAGCCAGAAGGCAGCGAGGTTGAGGATAATCATGATGGCGCCAAACAGGACCATTCCCATTAGCAGCGCGATTCCCAGGTGCATCGCGCAAATCGCAAACAACATCGCCTTTCGCGATGGCTGCCACCAAATCAGAAAAGGATAAGTCACTTCAAGCAGACAGATAACAATACCGGTAACGGGAAGAACAAATCCGAGGGTCGCCACCCAATGGATCGGGAGAACGTCGAACGGCGGAATGGTAAGCGAACGCCAGAGATTGTTCCCGTTCCACCAGCCGGCGCCGAGACATTTCGTTAGGCCGGAAAAAAAGTAAATCAAACACAAATGCAGCTGCAGCACTCTGCGATGAAAACCAAGTAACCGCGGGTCGTTGGTGGTCCGTTTGCGAAGAATGCGATCGATGGACCATGGGTCAGGAAACGGTGCGATCATGAGATAGAAAAGCCCGATCGTAGTCAGGTTATCGGCGCCATAGGAGAGGAGGCCGCTGCTCTTGGCGCACGCCAGTTGCAGGAACCAGGTGACAACTGCTACGGGCCGGCAAAATAACCCCATGAGCATTAGTCCTCCGAGGACGAGTAAAGACCACCAGACGAGGGCGAGCGCAGCGTTTTCATTCAAACCGACTTTTGAAAGGCAGGAAATGATCCAGGCCAGGCGAGGAATGAAAGGACTTTGAACAAAAGTCATCGCATCGCCGAGGTCGCGTCCCAGCAAACCATTATGTTGACCGCCAAAGAGCAGGTTCCAATCCCGGTCCAGGAACAAGACATAGAGCAGAACTTGCAGCCCTAATCCGATGCGCAGGAACGAGAGCCAGCGGCCACTGTCAGCCGGAAAAAGGAATTGGAAATTGTTGTCTCTTAGCCTCACCGGCCTCCTCCTTTTCGCAGCGCCAGGGTAAAGTCATAGATATATTGGCAGCTAAAGATATGTTCGTTCTTACCAGACTTATACGCAGTGAGTGTCGGTGGGGTGACCGCGCCAAAGAAACCGCGAATCGAAAGCGCTTGCGGCTGCCTTTGCCAGGTCGAACGAGCCAGTCGCCTGATCAATTCATTCCGCCACGGATCAGATTGGGTTCGGCCGATCTGTTCGATCAGACTGGTCAGACGCAGTTGCCCATCATGACTACTAACCAAAGGTGCCTCGTATTCGAGGTGTCCATCCGGGTAACGAAGCTCAAAGACCAGCGCATGCGTTTCGGATATATTGGGCGCGAAGTAACCGTAGCCGACTTCGATTCCAGCAATGTTCGTGTAAGTGTTAAGAACCTGACGAAAGACGTTATCGGGTGGAAGATTGGGGCCGGTTAGCGTTTCGGGCACCTTATCAACGTCATTCCGGAAATGCGCCGAAACTTTTGGGATGATGGTCAGTTGTTTCCCGACCAGCCACGACGTCTCATACGTACAAACAAGCGCGACCAAAAGAAGGTGAAGAAAGAGCCAGCCAATACGGGCCCAATACCAAAAAGAAATCATGGAAGGGCAGATCCAAGCCATTTTGATGGACGAATGCCACCGTAGTGCAAGCAAGAAATGCAGTTGGACCTGCCAGCCGGATCCTTGGAAAATCCTGATGCCGCTCTTGCTGAGAAGGCTGACGTAACCGGCAGAGCGCGGGTATGTGTTCGCCTCGTTCTTTGATGCTCGTCGTGGTGAAGAAGCGAGCCGAGCCAACTAAAGCGAGAAACGCACAAGGTTGCCATACTTCCGTCGTGGGTTCGTCGCAACTGACGAGCTGAGCCTTTCAACTCTGCCGGCTCCATAACTCAGTCAGTGGACGGAGCCTGTAATGGCTGACTTCATGTCATTACAGCCGACCCGTCCGGGCGGGCGATGCGCGTTGTGCTCACCGCAACACAGGTTGGGTCGTTAGGCCCAGCTCAATGAACACACCAGTGATAACTATCCGAGGATGCTCGTTCGACTAGGGCCGGTCGATTAATTCGCAGAATGTTTTCAGGTCAACATTTCCGCCGGAAACGACGCAGACCACCGGCCCCTGCCCCGTTACCTTTCCGGCGAGCGCGGCGGCGAGCGGGAGCGCGCCCGCACCTTCCGAGATGACGCGCGCTTTCTCCGCCATCATCCGCATCGCCTGCCGAGTTTGCTCCAGACTAACGACTAACGAATCATCAATAATCGGCTGCATCCGCTGCCACATCCGGGGGAAAACGCTTTGGCCTCCGGCGCCGTCGACGAAGGAAGCCTGCCATTCTGTAAACTCCTGCGGCGCGCCAGCGGCGAGCGAGCGGGCCATGGGTGCGGCGGTTTCCGGTTCCACCCCAATGACCTTCGTTTGCGGCCGGAGCGCTTTGAGCGCGCTCCCGACGCCCGTGATCAAGCCACCGCCGCCGATCGCGGCGAGGACGACGGCGACGTCAGGGCAGTCTTCCAGGATTTCGAGTCCCATCGTCCCGTGACCAGCAATGAAATCATCATCATCGAAGGGATGAATGAAAGTTCCCTCGACCCCGGGATAAGCGCGTTCCTCGAGTGTTTTCCACGCGATTGCGTAGGGCACGAGCAGCAACTTCGCGCCGAGCGCGCGCATCCGATCGAGTTTAGCTTGCGGCGCGGTCTCGATCGCGACCACGCTGCATGGCACACCAGCCTGGCGAGCCGCGTAGGCGACACCCTGGCCGGCGTTGCCGGCGCTGATCGTCCAGACCCCGCGCGCCCGCTCGGCTTCAGGCAAAAGCGCGACCGCGTTTGCCGCCCCGCGCAATTTATAAGCGTTGATCGGCTGAAGATTCTCGAGCTTTAGCCGCACCTCCGGAAACTCCGGCCCGAGCTCCAGCCTAACGAGGGGTGTGCGCACGATCGTGCCCGCGATGCGACGACGCGCGGCCCGTATCTCGGAAAGCTCGATTGGACGGACGGGCGGCAGGTTCATGAGTTCGTCTTCGCCTGGTTCATTGCTAAGCTAGGATACAGAAATGCCAAAACCATTTTTCCTTTTTGCACCGGGCGCGGGCGCGCCTGCCTCCAGTGCATGGATGCAAGGCTGGAAGGCGCGGCTGCAAGAGATCGGCGCGGTCGAGACCTTCGACTATGACTACATGCGAGCAGGACGGAAACGACCGGATCGCCTGCCGCAGTTGACCGAGGCGCATCGGGCTGCGCTCGGTGCGGCGCGAGAGAAGGTCGGTAACAATAGCTCTCTTTTTCTCATCGGTAAAAGTATGGGTGGCCGCGTCGGCTGCCATCTTGCCCTCGAGGAAGAAGTCCCCGGCTTGATCTGCCTCGGCTATCCGCTTTGCGCGATGGGGGACCGGAGCAAGTTACGCGATCAAGTCTTACTCTCGTTAGGCAGGCCCGTTCTCTTCGTGCAGGGAAGGCGCGATCCGCTTTGCCCGCTGGAGCTGCTGGAGGAGGTGCGAGCCCGGATGAAAGCGCCCAATTTTCTCCACGTGGTCGAGGCCGGCGACCATTCGTTAGGCGTGAGGAAGCGGGAGCTGCAGGCCGGTGGCGAAACGCAGCAGGACGTCGACCGAAGAATTCTCGAAGCGATCGTGAAGTTCGTGCAATCCGTCGCTTGATGGGAGCCGAAGCGTACGCGCCCGGTCGGGTGGAATTGCTCGGCAATCATACCGATTACAATCAGGGGTTGGTTTTGACAGCGGCTATCGATCGCGGCTTGCGCGTCCGCGGCGAGCGGAGAAATGATCGCCGCATTTTGCTCGACTCTTCAGCCATGGGTCGCTTCGAGATTGGACTCGATGAGCTGCAGCCGCAGGCCGAGACGCGCTGGGCGAATTACATCCTTGGAGTCGTTAGGGGATTGCTCGATGCAGGGATCGCGATCGAGGGATTCTCGGCGAAGATCGAAGGCAATCTGCCAGGCGGCTGCGGCCTCTCCAGCTCGGCCGCGCTCGAGGTCGCGACCGCTTTTTTTCTCCTGAAACTCTTCTCGGCCGACTTGCCGGCGCTGGAGATCGCAAGGCTTTGCCAGCATGCTGAACATTCCTTTGCAGGAATCCAATCGGGCCTGCTCGATCCAGTCACATCGATCTTTGGTCGCGCCAATCACCTCATCCTTTTCGACGCGCGGAGCGAGGAAGTGCGCGCGGTTTCATTTCCGCTCGAACTCGCTTTGCTGATTGCGGAGTCCGGAACCGAGCGGGGACTGGCGCAAAGTGCTTACAATCTTCGGCGCGCCGAAACCCAGGCAGCGGCGAGAGCGCTCGGGCTGGCTGCGCTGCGGGACATTTCGCCTAACGAACTTGCGGAGCGCGAGCTTGCGCCATTGCTGCGGCGACGAGCGGCGCATATCGTGGGCGAGAACGATCGGGTCGCAGGCGCTCTCGAGTTCCTGTGCGAGCAGGACGGTGCCGGCTTCGGCGCGCTGATGAATGAGTCGCAGGAGAGCTCCCGGGACAATTTTGAGAACAGCACGCCGGAGCTCGATCTACTCGTTGAAATCGCCCGCGATCTACCTGGCGTGCTTGGTGCACGCCTGACCGGCGGCGGATTCGGCGGTGCGACCGTGACCTTATGCACGCGCGAAGCGGCGACCGGGATCGCGGAGAAGTTGACGCGAAGGTACTCGGCGCGCTCCGGAATAACGCCGCGGGTTTTCCTCTGCGCGCTTGCCGACGGCGCTCGTTAGGCCGGGCGCGGCATTTCTGCGAGCGCATCTTTTTTCTGTTCGCGGCGCGGCGAATTTCGTAAGCGGTGTGGAATGAGCGCCCCCGAGGCAAAAACATTTCCCGAGGTTTTGCGGGAAGAACTGGCCGCATTTGGACCGAAAGCAGAGCAG
>JAICXG010000093.1 GCA_025980625.1 Chthoniobacterales bacterium | reverse complement strand
CGAAAGCTGTCGAAGTAGCCTAACGACGCGCTGAAAGCCGGCACCGCGACGCCTTGTTCGACCGCGGTCGCGATCGCGTGTCGCCAGTTATGCTGCGTCCGCCGAATGATGTCGGTGAAATAGGAATCGAGGAGCAGGTTCTGCAACGCGGGATCGCGTTCGTAAGCTTCGCGAATGCGATTGAGAAACTTCGCCCTTATGATACATCCGCCGCGCCAGATCGTGGCAATGTCGCCGAAGTTCAGGTTCCAATTAAATTGCCTGCTCGCCGCGCCTAACAATTCCATCCCCTGCGCGTAGGAGATAATCTTCGAGGCATAGAGCGCGTCGCGCACCGCCGCGATCAGGTCGTCGCGATTGCCCTTAAATTTTTCCACCTCCGGCTGGGGCAGAATTTTCGAGGCATGCACGCGCTCTTCCTTTCTGGAAGAGACGACCCGCGCTTCGACTGCGGCATTGATTGTGGAAATCACGACCGATTGCTGAATCGCCGATTGCAAAGTCCAGATACCGGTGCCTTTCTGGCCGGCCTTATCGAGGATCACGTCGACCATTGGCTTGCCCGTCTCCGGGTCCTTCTTTCGAAAAATCTGCGCGGTAATATCGATGAGATAGCTGTCGAGCTCACCACGGTTCCATTCCGCGAAGATATCGGCGAGTTCTTCAGTCGTTAGGCCAAGGACATGATGCATGATCGCGTAGGCTTCGCAGATCAGCTGCATGTCTCCGTACTCGATCCCGTTGTGCACCATTTTGACGTAATGCCCGGCGCCGTCCGAACCCATGTAACGGCAGCACGGTTCGCCATCGACCTGGGCGGCGATCTTGCGGAAAATCGGAGCGATCATTTCCCACGCCTGGCGCGAGCCGCCGGGCATGAGCGAGGGGCCTTTAAGGGCGCCTTCTTCGCCGCCGGAAACACCGCAGCCGACGAAATGAATCCCGCGGCCTTCCAATTCCTTGCAACGGCGCTGCGTATCGGTGAAAAGCGAATTGCCGCCGTCGATGATGACATCGCCTGGGTCAACCAGCGGAACAAGTTCGCCGATGACCGCGTCCACCGGCGGGCCGGCCTTGATCATGATCATCATCTTACGCGGAGGTTGAATCGCGCCGACGAATTCTTCCATCGTCGTGGTCGGCTGAATGTTTTTCGCTTGCCCGCGAGTCGCGACAAATTTTTCTGTGACGGCGGTTGTGCGATTGAAAACGGCGACGCTGAAGCCTTTTGACTCCATGTTGAGGACGAGATTTTCGCCCATGACGGCGAGGCCGATGAGGCCAATATCGCATTGATTCGTCTTCATTTTCGGTATCTCCTGAACCTCGCCGCGGGCAGCGATTGGCCGGCGGAAGCAGATGGCAACTTGGCATTCGCAAATCGTTATCACAACCGAGCCGCTGCAAGCGCCCGCAAAAATCTGGGACGGCGCGGCTGGCGCGACGGTGGAATTCTGGGGCGTGGTGCGGTCGCTCGAAGATGGCCGTGAGATTTCCGGGATCGAGTACGAAGCGCACGAAGCGATGGCGCAGCACCAGATGGAACTGATCGCGAAGACGGCGGCGGAGAAGTTTGGGCTGAAGGAAGTTTTGCTTCATCACCGGATCGGGTTCGTGGCTGCGGGCGAGCCGTCGCTTTTTCTTCGCGTTTCGAGCGGGCATCGCGGCGCGGCCTTCGAGGCGAGCGCCGGGATGGTGAGCGAATTGAAAAAGAAGGTGCCGATCTGGAAGCGGCCGCTTCTCGTTAGGCAGGAAACGCAGAGCGCGATCGCGCAATGAACTGGGCCAATCGTCTTACGCTTGGGCGGCTGGCGTTGACCATTCTCTTCGTGCTCTCCCTCAGCTCGCTCTGGCGATACGGGCGCACGACCGCGCTCGCGCTCTTCATCGTTGCGGGTGTGACCGATTATTTCGACGGCGAAATCGCGCGTCGATACGCGGTGATCACGAAATTCGGCAAGCTGATGGACCCGCTGGTCGACAAGGTGATGGTGGCCGCCGGTTTTATCTGCCTGGTCCCGCTCGGTGCGGTGCCGGCCTGGGTGGCAACAATTGTGGTGGCGCGCGATTTTCTCATTACCGGTCTGCGCTTGCTCGCCGCCTCGGAAGGCATCGTGCTGCCGGCGGAGAGGCTCGGGAAACACAAGACATCGTGGCAGATCGTGACCGTGGTGTTTTTCCTTTTCCTCCTCGCGGCACGGGAGATCCGGCCGGGCGTCTGGCGGAGCGATTGGTGGCAGATCGCCTGGCTTTACGCCGGCGACACCCTGCTCTGGATCACGATCGGCCTAACGATCTATTCCGGGCTCGGTTATCTTTGGCGCCAGCGGGGATTATTGGAGCACCCGGCGCGGCGAAATCACCTGTAGCGCTACTCGTTAGGCGAGCGATTAAATTTCTCGTGCACGCCGCCGTCGCGCGTGATTTCCGCCTTCGGTGTCGGCGAAGGCTTCGGCTGGCATCTGCCGAGAAATGCGCCCGGATGCGTCTGCAAAAAGTCGTCCACCTGGCTCTGGCGCAGGATGCGTTGGGTCCCCCCGTCGCAAACTAACCGGAGCGGCTCAAGCGGATCATAGAGTTCGGTAGCGCTCGGGCTCGCCGCGACCAATGACGCCTGCTGCTCAGCCGGACTGGACGCTTTCACCGGCGTGTTGCTCTGCGGCCGAGTCACAAGCGGTTGCGTCGCCTGGCGGATCGTCTCGGCGCAAGCCGGCACCTGCGCGAGCGCCGCTTCGCCCACCGGTCGCGTCGAATTGGCGGCCGCTGCCACCGCCGCCGCGACAATCGCGCCGGCAAATTCGCAGTCGTTCTTACCGCTGCAACGCAGCACGCTTCCCACAATTGCTCCCGCAAATTCGTTGCGACCCGCGACCGCCGTGGAGGTGATCGCGGAGGCCGTCGCTTCGTGTTTTCGCACCGCGCGACAGACGCCGAAAAGCAGATCGCCTCGATTCGCCGTCCGCATGGTTTTGCCGGAAGGCAGCTCAGCCTGGATCATTTCCGCCGGCGCCAAATCACGCCCGTGGGCATGCGGAAAAAATGAGAGCCAAAAGCCAAGGCCGAGCGCCAGCAGCGGGACGAGGGAAAAAGCCGCGCCCGTTTTTTCTCTTTCGATGTTGCCGCGCGCACTCATTCGCTGTCACCCGCACTTCGATTCGATTTCTCGCCTGCGCAAAACGAGCGGGCAACGGGAATCGAACCCGCATGGCCAGCTTGGAAGGCTGGAACTTTACCATTAAGCTATGCCCGCGCGCGCTTAAGCTGGCGTGACGCCGCGGCCTTGCCAAGTGTTTTTCCGCCATGGGAAACTGCGAGCCTTTCTGCCCGATCGCATTGCCGCGCCCCGATTTTTCGGCGCGCAAAGGCGATGCCTACCTGGCCAAGCTTGCCAAGCCGCGACGGCGCCATTAGCACTCACTTATGAAATTATTCGGATTCTGCGGAATTCTCTCTCTCGCTCTCCTCGCCACCGCCCGGGCCGATCTCACGATCGTCCAAAATGTGGAAGGCGCCGGACCGCTGCATGAGATCACAATCAAAATAAAAGGTGACAAGGCGCGCGTCGAAGTGAGCCCGCAAATGACCACGATCGTCGACACAAAAAGCGGCGAGGTCACCAACATCCTGCGCGACAAAAAGACCGTGATGCGCATTCCTGGCGAGAAAGCCAAGGCCCTGGCTGAAGTGGCGAAATCTTTCGTGAAGGAAGAAACGCCTAACCAACCCGCGCCGAAACCGACCGGGAAAACGCAAACCATTAACGGCTACGAGACGAGCGAGTACGTGAGCGATTCACCGAAATTCCACGCGACCTACTGGGTCGCGACCAATTACCCCGATTACCAAAAAATCCTGCAACAAATGGATGTGCTCCGGCAGGGCGCGTTCCAGGCGATCTCCCGAGGAATGCCCGATTACCGCGAGCTTCCCGGGTTCCCGTTACGCACTGTCGTGAAGGTGGGCGATCAGCCCGAGATCACGAGCACGATCGAATCGGTTAATCTCGCACCTCTGCCTGACTCCGATTTCACGCCACCAGCCGGCTATTCGGAAATGAAGCTGCCTGACATCGACCTGAAAATGCCCGCCCGATCGAGCAAGCCGGATCATCCATGACCGCGCTCCCGCGTCCGCCGCTCATCCTCGCCTCGGCCTCCCCGCGCCGGCGCGATTTGCTGGCGGCGGCGGGATACCAATTTGAAGTGGTCAGGCCGGAAGTCGACGAGGTTTCGCCGGCCAACTTCACTCTGCGCGAAGCGACCAGTTGCAATGCTTTGCGCAAGGGGTTGGCGACGGCGCGGGCCACGCCGGACGCCGTCGTGCTCGCGGCCGATACGCTCGTCGCACTCGATCACGAGATCATCGGCAAACCGCGCAATCACGAGGAGGCCGCGCGCATCCTGCGTCTTCTGAGCGGACGGAGGCATTGGGTGGTTTCGGGAGTGTTCATCGCTCATCTGCGGATCGGCAGATCGGAGACTTTCTCAGTGTGCTCGGAGGTCGTTTTCAAAAAGCTGAACGACGAGATGATTGAGAATTATCTGGCGCGAATTGAGCCGCTCGACAAAGCGGGCGCCTATGCCGCGCAGGGTAAAGGGCGTGCCATCATCGCTCGCATCGTCGGCTCGCGCACAAATGTGATCGGATTGCCGATGGAAAAAACTCGCGCCGCGCTCGCTCGGTTCCATGTCCGACGAGATGCGCCGCCTAACGACTAAAGGCAATTGCAGGCGGCCTGCCTCAAACCGTCCACGCGCCCCACGCTGCCAGCCCGAGTCGAGAGCGCGCGGCGAGGGAGCTCACCTTTGATGAAGCGTTTTGCCTAACGACAACTACAAATCGCAGTTGCGAGGTCCTTCGCCGTCACGACGGCTCAGGATGACAGCATGAGAGACCTGTACGATCGCGCCATGCCTAACGAGCCTGAACAACTGCCTTCTCTTTCTCCGTTGGCGGCGGCAGATATCCTTCGTCGTGCTCGCGCCGCAGGACGCGATACACGAACCAGACAATAAAACAGTTGAGCGCCAGAATGATGATGACAACCGCGCCAGGATGGAACCAGGCATGGCGAACTTCAAAGGGAATGAACGCCGCTGTCGCCACCACCATGAGCAGCTCGGCCCAGCGTTTTTGCAGATAGACGCCCATCCCTTCCGTGCACAACAAAGCCGCAAAAAAGAGCGCCACCCAGCCCGTCACCTGGAGCAAGCCGCCCGAGACCACATCTTGCAACCGATTGAGCAGATAAAGCACCGAGCGGCTGTGCGCGACCATCAGTTCGCCGTCCACCCAATCCGAAATCCCATCTAGCCAGCGCGTCCGGCTATGCAGCACGAGGAGCGAAAGCCCGATCGTGCAGAGCAACAGGCCCTGCACGATTTTGAAAACCGCGATCAGCTTGAGATAACGAACGCGCCGCTGCGACCGCAGCGTCTTCCGGAGGTTGGGCGGCGCATCGTTCATCCCGATACGTCTCGCAGAACCGCTCCCGATCTCAAGCCGCCGTCTTTCGCGAGAACAGATTTCGAGCTTGTTCCGGATCGTGAAACCGAGTCCCGGCAGAACCCACGCCTAGCAGGCGCAACCTGGTCCGATCTTCTTCACCCGCAGTTCGATGTGATCGAAGCGTCGCGCTTTCATCTCCAGACAAAGTTGGTAATTTGCCGCGCTTGCAATCGACCTCTGTTTTTCTTCGCCATCTTTTCACCTGCACGCTCTTTCTCTCGTTAGGCGGGTGTGGCCCGCGCATCCAGCCTGTCTCCGGTACGATCGAAGTAGATGAGGTGCATGTTGCGCCGCGTTCCGGCGGCCGTGTCCTCGCCCTCTTCGCGCAGGAAGGCGACAGCTTGAAAAAAGGCCAGCCGATCGCGCGCCTCGTCGCCCCCGAGCTGCAGGCCCGGCGCGACCTTGCCAAAGCGCAAATCGATACCTCCATCCACGACGCCGCCGCGCTCGAAGCGCAACTTGAATTCATGCGCGCCGATGCCCGGCGCCAGCAGGAACTGCTGCGTAACAAAACCGTTTCGCCTAACGAGGCCGAGCGCGCGCAGAGCGCCGCCGAGGCGGAGGAGAAAAACCTCGAAGCGGCGCGCATGCGCACCCAACAAATGCACGCCCAGCTGGGGGAGATCGAGGCCGAGCTGCGCGAGCTGAACGTGATCGCGCCTAACGATTGCATCCTGGAGGTCTTGAACGTCAAGGTGGGCGATGTCCTCGCCCCCAATCAGGAAGTGGCGACGCTTATCCTGCCGCAAAACTTATGGGTGCGGGTTTACGTTCCCGAGACCTGGCTTGGTTACATCAAACTTGGGGAAGAAGTGCATCTCCGAGTCGATTCTTTCCCTAACGACTCTTTCGCCGGCACGGTCGAGCAGATCAATCGCAAAGCTGAGTTCACACCGCGCAACGTCCAGACCGTCGAGGACCGAATCAAACAGGTCTTCGGTATTAAAATCCGCCTGCGAAACAAGGCGGACAAGCTGCGCGCCGGGATGTCGGCCGACGCGATTTTCCCCGGCGTGCCGACAAAGCCATGAAGCTCGCGACGATGAGTGCAGTCAGCCCGGGCGCAGTTGAGGCATCCCGCGGCGACGCGCCCAGCCTAACGAGTAAAGCCGAAGTATCTTCACAAGACAATTCTTGTAGCTTCGCCGGGATCTTTCAACTCCGCTGCGCTCCGCGCAAGATGACTGAGTGGCTGCAACGTTCCCGATTAATTTGCGACTAATGGAGGCAATGATCGAGTGCGACGGCCTGACGAAACGGTTCGGTAATTTCACCGCTGTCGATCACCTCAACTTGTCAGTCGAGCGCGGCTCGATTTTCGGGTTTCTCGGGCCGAACGGCTCCGGTAAGTCGACCGTCATCCGCATGCTCTGCGGCATCCTCGCGCCGAGTGAAGGCACGGCGCGGATCGGTGGGCGCGATGTCGTTCGGGAAAGTGAGGCAGTCAAAGAGATGATTGGCTACATGTCGCAGCAATTTTCCCTCTACGACGAGCTGACGGTAAACGAAAACCTCCTTTTTTCCGGGAAGCTTTACAGCCTGCGCGACAAACCATTGAAGCAGCGCCGCGACCAGTTGATCGCGCTCACCCATCTTGGTCCTTATCTTAATCGTCGCGCCGGGCTGCTCTCCGGCGGTTGGCGGCAGCGGCTTGCCATGGCCTGTGCGTTGATGCATCAGCCGACGGTCCTTTTTCTCGACGAACCGACTGCCGGCATCGACCCCGTGGCGCGTCGCGAACTCTGGGACTTACTCTTCGAATTTTCAGGGCGCGGGATGACGCTTTTCGTCACCACTCATTACATGGATGAGGCCGAGCGTTGCTCACATGTGGGTTACATCCACATGTCGAAACTGATCGTGAGCGGTCAGCCCGATGAGTTGAAACGGCTGCCCGAGGTGACGCCGCCGAACACACGCCGGCTTGATGTTACCTGCGATCACGTGACCCGCGCCTTGCAGGCGATGCGCGAAGTCGCGGGCGTGCGCAGCGCGACCGTCTTCGGTCAGTCAATGCATCTGCTGGTGGACGATTCGATCACGCCGCGCGAGATCGAGGCGAAGCTGCGGACGGTTGGCATTCAAGCTCCTGAGATTCACGACATTGGTCCCTCCCTTGAAGACGTCTTCGTTGCGCTTACCGCCAGATACACAAACAACCACACGGGAGCAAGAGCTGCCTAACGAATGAAGGTGCTCCTGCACAAAGGCTCCAGACTATGAGACGTCCTTTTCGCGGTCTCGGCGCTATCTTGTTCAAAGAGTTCATCGTCGTTTGGCGCGATCCTATGACACTCTTTTTCATGTTTTTCCCGCCCCTCATCGAAATGATTGCCTTCGGCTATGCGCTCGATAACGACGTCCGACACATGGCGATGGTCGTCTTTAACGAAGATCGCACGGTCGAGAGCCGCCAGCTTCTCGATCGCTTCGTTAATACCGAGACCTTCCGCATCGTGCAGGAAGTAGGTAGCGCGAAAGAACTGGGCACTGAGATCCGCGCCGGTCGTGCTTACGTCGGCCTGCAAATCCCGCCGCATTTCACGCGCGACCTTCGGGCCGGCCGGCCGGCACGCGTCCAACTTCTCATCGACGGCTCTAATTCTACCGTCGCTCTCCAGGCGCTTAACACCGCGGTCGCGCTCGCGCTCACTCAATCGACCGAGATGCTCCTGAAAGAGAGCGGTCGCACGGTGATTCCGGTCGAGGTTCGACCGCAGATGCTCTATAACCCAGCGATGCGGAGCCCGAACTTTTTTGTCCCGGGTGTGATCGGTGTGGTGCTGCAAATCGGCACGACCTTCGCAACCGCGATGGCAGTGGTGCGAGAGCGGGAGCGGGGCACGCTCGAACAGCTTCTCGTTAGTCCGCTGAGCCGCTGGGGTTTGATGCTGGGCAAGCTTATTCCCTATCTCTGTATCGGCATGCTGATGGCCTTGCTGCTTTTCGCGATCATGCACTTCGAGTTTTTTGTCCCGATCGCGGGCAGCATCGTAGCGATGATCTTTTCGACGTTGGTCTATGTCTTCGCGCTTCTCAGCCTTGGTTTGCTCGTTGCGACCAAGGCCGTCAACCAGATGCAGGCGCTGCAAATATCGATGGCTTTCATCCTCCCGAGCGTCTTCTTTTCCGGCTTCATTTTCCCGCGCGAAACCATGCCCGCGATCTTTTACTGGATCGGCGCAGTCCTGCCGACCACCTACTTCATCTGGTTAATGCGCGCGATCATCCTGCGCGGCGCGACTTTTTTCGAATACCTGCCGTCGTTAGGCATTCTTCTCGGCATGGCGGTGCTGCTCTTTGTCGTCTGCGCCTTGCGTTTCCGGAAGAAGATCGGCTAACTCTGGTTAGGGCCTGAGGAGCCAGGTCGCGATTGAGAGATAGAAGAAAAGCGTAAAGAGATCAGCGACGGCGAGAGTCAGTGGACCGGCGGCAATCTTGGGATCGAGCCGTAGAGCGTGCAGGATCGATGGAATGCTCAGACCCAGCAGACATGCCATGATAAGCGAAGAAAGGATGGTCCCGCCAATCACCGCTCCCGCGCGGCCGCCGCCGAGCCAAAGCCAAACGATTGTCGCGACGATCAATCCCGCGGCTGCGCCTAACAACAGGGCGGTAGCCACTTCCCTCCAAAGTGACCGCAGATACCAGCGCAGAGTCGGACGGGTTGCGCGCAGGGCTTGGATCGTAACAGTCATGGACTGAATGCTGACGCTCTCTCCCAGCCCGAGCACGAGCGTAAGGAAAAAGGCAATCACCAGACTCTGCGCCAGAGTTACCCTGAACAAACTCGCGAGTAAAGCACAGGCCATCCCGCTCACAAGCGTAGCCAGTAGCCAGGGAAAGCGATAGCGAAACGACCGCAGCGGCCCGGCGTCGCGCACCTGTGAGACATGGAAGCCGATCGTCTCAAAGACATCCTCATGTTGCGCGCGCTCGGCGATGTCGAAGACTTCCTCGGTAAAGACACCAACATCAATCAAGCCGAGAACATGCCGCTCTTCGTCCACCACCGGAAAGGCAAGGAACTTGTGCAGAACAAAAAATTCGCACGCTTCGAGCAAGGTCGCCGTTTTCGGAATCGCGACCACCCGTCTGATCATGAGACCGCCAATAAGCTCTTCTGGCATGGCTGTCAGTAGCCGCCGCGTCGGTAGGACTCCAACCAGCCGCTGCTCTTCATCAAGCACATAAAAGTAGACAATCTTCTCGCCAATCCCTTCCCGTCGGACTGCCTCCAGCGCCTCGCGTGTCGTCATCGAATCGCGCAACTCGGCAAAATCCTGCCGAATAAAACCGGTGACCGGCTGATCGAGATGCTGCGGCACGCTTTTCATCCTGTCGACTGTAGTCGCAGAGATCTCAGTTCTCTACAAACAACTGATTCGCATTCAGCGCCGTTCCTTCTTAATTGTCGTCACATGAAGTCACTCGGCCTCGTCGGCGGTATTGGTCCGGAATCAACCATTGAATACTATCGTTTTATCCTCGATGGCTATCGCGAGCGTGTCACCGACGGAAGTGCGCCGCATCTCAT
>JAICXG010000084.1 GCA_025980625.1 Chthoniobacterales bacterium | reverse complement strand
GACGGCAGCCGCTGCGGCAATTGAGCTATAATGATTTTGTTCCTTCGCGCGTGCGCTCGATGCACACGATCGATCACCACCTCGCCCTGCTCGCGCCCTTGGGCGTGCACGATGTGGAGCGTGATGTTCGTCTCGTTTTACCGGCGGAGGCAACGAAGAATGCCGCGAGGGTTATCGCGGCCCACGACCTAGGCGATAATTTTATCATCATCCATCCCGGCTCAGCGCGGCCGGAGAAATTCTGGCTGGCCCGTCGTTGGGCGCAGGTTGGAGACGAAATGGCAAGGAACGATTTGCGCGTCGTGCTCACCGGTGGCGTTTCGCGGATGGAGCAGGAACATATTTCGCGAATCAAAAAGCATCTCCAGCACTGTGTGGTCGATCTCTCCGGCCAGCTCGATCTGCTCACGCTCGCGGCGCTGATCGCGCGCGCGCGACTGCTCGCGACGATCGACTCCGCGCCGATGCATCTGGCCGGCGCGCTTGGCACGCCGCAGGTCGCGCTCTTCGGCCAAACGAACCCGTTCCACTGGCGGCCGCTCTCGACGCCAGCGCTCATTCTACAGGGCGGAAGTGCCGGCCCGCTGCGCGATTTCGTCCCCAAACAGGTGCCGCGCCAGATGAAGGAAATCTCGACTGAGCAGGTGATTGATGCTATGCAGTCGCTGCTGTCGAGTCCGGCAGCGCGCGCCTTATGAACAAAGTGCCAGTCGCCACAGTCGCCAAGCAGTCGTTCTGGACGACCGTGCGGTTGGCCTGGGGTCCGTACAAGCGCCTCTTTGCCTACGCGATGCCATACAAGTTCCGGTTCATCGCAGGCATCGCCTTTGGTTTTCTCACCGGCGTGATCGGCTCAGCTCTGCCGCTCGTGATCGCCCACGTAACGTCATTCATTTTTCATGGCTCCGCGCCCAACCCGGCCGCGCTCGTTTCCCACCCGGAACTGATGCAAAGCGGGCCGAGGATAAATTCCCTTCTTTGGTATTGCCTGCTCATCCCGGCAGTTATGACCGCGCGCAGTCTTTGTGACTACGCCGAGAGCTATTACACGCAATGGGTCAGCAATAAGGTCGTGACCGACATTCGCAATCAGCTCTTCGGTAAAATGCTGAGTCACTCAATGGATTTCTTTAACCAGATGCGCTCCGGCTTCCTTATGTCGCGCATCACGAATGACTCGCGCATGATGCAGACCGCGCTCTCGCTCGTGAGCAGCGATATTTTCAAACAGCCGATCGCGATCGTGAGCGGCATCGGCGTCCTGCTTTACATGGATTGGAAGTTCACGCTCGTGACGCTCGTCCTCTTCCCGAGCTGTCTTATCCCGCTGAGACTTTATGGCCGGCGCGCCCGCAAAGCCGTAAAATACGAGCAGGAAGAACTCGGTCAGATGGTCGTGACAATGCAGGAGACCTTTGGCGGGATCCGGGTGGTGAAATCTTTCGGGCGCGAGGACCACCAGCGGAAGTCTTTTGAAAGGAGTAACCGCATCCAGTTTACCAACGCGATGCGGATCGTCCGTTCCATGCAAGCGGTCGGGCCGCTGGTTGAGACAATTGCTGCGATCGGCGTCGGTCTCGCGCTCTTTTATGTTTATCTTGAAAATCTGCCCGCGGCGAAATTCATTGCCCTGATTAGCGGCATCTTTCTCCTTTACGACCCAATAAAGAGCCTGAGCCGCATCCATGTCACGATGCAGCGCTCTATCGAGGCGACGGTCGAGATTTTCCGCATCCTCGATTCCAAACCGACGATCCAGGATACGCCCGGCGCGATCGATCTTGCGCGCGCCCGCGGACTGATTGAATTCGACAACGTCAGTTTTCGTTATGCCGGAGGCGTAACTGATGCCATTCGCGGTTTAAGCCTGCGCATCGAACCGGGGAAAAGCTTTGCCCTGGTCGGCGCCAGTGGGGCGGGCAAGAGCACGATCCTGTCGTTGATCCTGCGATTTTACGATCCGACCTCCGGCGTTATTCGGATTGATGGTAATGGCCTGCCCAGCCTGACCCAGCAATCGCTCCGCCAACAGATCGGGCTTGTTTCCCAGGACACCTTTCTCTTCCACGACACGATCTTCAAGAACATCCAGTTCGGCCGGCTCGACGCGACCGCGGAGGAAGTTTATGCCGCCGCCAGAGCCGCCTATGCGCATGAGTTCATCGTCGCGCAGCCAGCTGGCTACGAAACAATCGTGGGCGACAAAGGTTGCCTGCTTTCCGGAGGCCAACAGCAGCGGGTCGCGATCGCGCGAGCTTTGCTCAAAAACGCGCCGATCCTCCTCCTCGACGAGGCAACCTCTGCGCTCGACTCAGAATCCGAACAGCAAATCCAAATCGCGCTCGAGCGTCTGGCGCGCGGGCGGACCGTCATTGCGATCGCGCATCGTCTCTCGACCATTCTTTCCGCCGACCAGATCGTGGTGATGGACAAAGGTCGGATCAAAGATATCGGCAAGCACGCTCAGCTGCTCGAGAAGTCTCCTTACTATCGCCGCCTTTACGATCTGCAGTTCAACCGCAATCCTGACGAGTCGGGCGCGGAAGTCGAAATGCTCGTCACCGCGCCCGTATAGTTATTTGCGCGATTGATTGGGGACAAAGGCGCCGCACTTGCCCGCCGGCAATCGATGCAACGAACGGCCTCCATCGCTGCGCAAATCGCCTTTGCCCCTCGATTCATTTCAACCCGCGCACACAAATCCGGCCGCGGATGTTACCCTGCGATCGCGCTTGGAAATGCCGCCAAAACGAAATCGAAACAGCGGTCCCGCATTCTAGCTCTTGTGTGACCATTCAGGCCGGGCAATTTCCGCAAAATCGATTGTTGACGTTAGCTCGCCAGCTTGCTCTTAATTGCGCTCACCCGAAGTCTCCTTGAAATAATACCGACCCGTTTCGAGAGGCACCAAGTGACGCGAGCCGGCCTTGTTCAGAGAGGCTCCGGTAAAAATCGGAGTTCTCGATATGAAAATGTTTTGTCGCGCTTTGGTTAGCGTCGTGCCGGCTTTCGTTTTGCTCGTCACCACTCAATTCGATGCCGGCGCCGCCGGCACGCCGCAGCCGCCGGCGACGCAGTCCTGGTTCACTGACGACCATACGGCCAAGGATCACATTTGGCTCCGGGTCGGCATGCTCGAGGCCAAGCTCGCGGCGCCATCCGACTTAAGGCAACTTTCATTTGAGGATCGCGTCGCTTATCAGCGCGCAATTGAAGAAGTTCTCTGGCGCCACCGCATCTGGCCAAAAGAGCGTTCTGATCCTAAACCATCGCTCGATGCCGTGATATCTCAGGCAGCGATCGAGAAGAAGGTGCAGGATTACCTGCGCCAATCGGAGTTACTCGAAGAGGAGCGGCAAAAGCCGATCATGCCCGAGCAATTGCAGGCGGAAATGGAGCGCATGGCTAGTTACACCAAACAGCCCGAAGTGTTGCGCGAACTCTTTGCCGCGCTCGGCAACGATCCCTTTGTGATCGCCCAGTGTCTGGCCAGGCCGGTGCTAATGGGACGTTTGCAGTTCGCCATGATTGAACCTCGCAAAGCATCGTTGGACTCCTCGAGCGCCAAAGCAGCGCAAGAGGAGATGCCTAAGGTGATGGCAGCGGCAAACGCTAACTATATGTTACCGGCAATATCGGATCAGCCGAGCGACTGCATCGATGATAGCTGGACAGACACCAGCACCAATAACGCGCCCATTGGCCGAAGCTTTCACACGGCAGTGTGGACCGGGGCTGAAATGATTGTTTGGGGAGGCTCCAACATTCCTAACTATTCCAATACCGGCGGGAGATACAATCCCAGCACGGATAGTTGGACGGCCACCAGCACGACCAATGCGCCCTCTAGCCGAGAGAGTCACTCGGCCGTGTGGACTGGCAGTGAAATGATCGTCTGGGGAGGATTGGATGAAAACTCCGTGTCTTTGAACACCGGCGGGAGATACAATCCCAGCTCCGACACTTGGAATGCAACCAGTACCACCGATGCGCCCGAGGGTCGAGCCGGTCATACAGCGGTCTGGACCGGCAGCGAAATGATCATCTGGGGCGGAAGCCCTTCTGTTAATGCCTATTCGAACACCGGTGGGAAATATGATCCCGACACGGATAGTTGGACAGCCACCAGCACGACGAATGCGCCCAGGCGCCGAACCGATCATACGGCAGTCTGGACCGGCAGCGAAATGATCGTCTGGGGCGGAGCCGGCAGCGGCATTCTTAGGACTGGCGGGAGATACAATCCCCGCGCCGACACTTGGATGGCTCTCGCCACCTATCACGCACCCGTGCGCCGAGTCGGTCATACGGCCGTGTGGACCGGCAGTGAAATGATCGTCTGGGGCGGAACTCCTGATGCTTTCGACGTGACTATCCGCAGCGGCGGCATATACAATCCGGGCAGCAACAGTTGGAGAAAAACCAGCACCCACCACGCGCCCGCTTCCAGATTCGGTCACACAGCAGTCTGGACGGGCAGTGAGATGATCGTCTGGGGCGGGAATTCACTAAGCTATCCCCATGGCTATCACACTTTCAATACCGGCGGGAGATACAATCCACAAACAGATAGCTGGACAGCCACCAGAACAACCAATGCACCGACTGCCCGGAGCTTGCATACGGCCGTATGGACTGAGAGTGAAATGATCGTCTGGGGTGGAGAGAATGATCGTTCCGTGGCCTTGAATACCGGCGGCAGATACTGCGCGCAAGCCGGTTCGCCAACGGTCACGCTCGACGCGAAGAAGCCCACCATGGAAGAAACAAATGCGGCCGGCTGGCACGGCGCCGGTCGCAACACCGAACTGCGACAGCCGCCGCAAGCCCTTGCATCCGCGGCACCGGTCGAGCTGTAAGAAGCCCTTTGGCGAACTCGCCTTTGCGAATGATGACGCGCTGCCGCCGCTGCCGAGCGCCTCAGACCAACGCCCATTCCTTGAAACCTATGCTTTGCATTCGGCGGGCAGCAAATTACGCTCCCGCCGATGCGCTTCAAGATTGACCTCCACACGCATTCGTTCTTCTCCGGCGACGGCGTTTCCAGTCCGGAAGAAAACATCGCTTCGGCAAAGACCAAGGGTCTGCACGGTTTCGCCCTCACCGATCACAACACAAACGACGGCATCAGCTATCTGCTCGACAAAGGCCTGATGCGCGAGGACGGCCTGCCAGTGGATGATTTCCTCATCATTCCGGGCGTAGAAGTGACGACCGCCGAAGGTCATCTCCTTTGCATCGGCGCCTCCTTGCCGTATCTCAAAGGACGATCGGCGCGCGAGGTTTGCGACCTTATCCATGAGCGGGGCGGCCTCGCCATCCCTCCGCATCCCTACGATTTGTTTCGTGCCGGCATTCGGTTTTCTGCACTCGAGAGATTACCGATCGACGCGCTCGAGGTCTTTAACGCGGCCACGACGTTACGCCGCTACAACACCTACGCATTCAAATACGCCCAGCTCCGCGCTTTGCCGATGACCGCAGCGAGCGACGCCCATCACCACGCCGCCGTCGGAACTGCCTACACCATTCTCGACACGGACGACTTCTCGCTCCGCGGAGTGCTGGCGCAGATCGTCAAGATTAATGAGTTGAATCAGCAGTATCTCACCCCGAAAGATAGCGTGCGTAAGACATGGAATAACTGGATGCGCCTGCGCCGGCGCAAAATGCTGCCGCTCGTTCCAAACGGCCGCGACGGATCGCACAACGGCAGGTAGTTTGGAATTAACGCGAGCTTGCAACCGGCCCGGTTCGTCAACGGACAACTTCGAACGTTAGGCTATCTCAGCAGCTTGCGCAGTTGCTCGACAGTCGTGACCGGCGCCTTACAGGTAAAATTCTCGCAGACATAAGCGGCGGCTTTGCCTTGGATCGGCTTCATTGTCTCCAGCTCGGGTAAGTTTTCGGCGAGATATTTCTGGCCTTCTCCGCCATCAGCCAGGAGCACAACTGTATTCGGCAGATAATGTTTGTGCACCTCGTCGAGCAGATCGCGCGTATCGATCCCGTCCCGCTGGCCTGCGATCACGATCTGTTTTGGCTTGCTCAGGCTGTAATCGAGTGCAGCCAGCATCTGCGGTAATGCGCTCGGGAAATGGTTCAGCGCGCCGCCGAACGCGGCGATCGTTTTCTCCGCCCGTTCGCGCAATTTCCCTGACTCGCGAATCTGCCCGAGCCGTAAAAGATTGCGCGCCGCGATCGAGCTTGGCGCCGGCTCCGCGTTGTCGCTGTCTTCTTTCATGCGAATCAGAACGCTGGCATCTCCGCCCGCGCTGCTGAAGTAGCCGCCGGCGCGTTCGTCCCAAAAGAGCCGGTCTTGTGTCGCCTGGAGTTGCTCCGCCAGTTGGAGCCATTTTACTTCGAAGGAAGTCTCGTAAAGATCGAGCAGTCCCTGGATATAAAACGCGTAATCCTCCGCAAAACCCGGAATGTTAGCCGGCCCATTGCGATAGCTTCGAAGCAACGTGCGCGTCTTCGCGTTGTAAAGATTTTGCCTGACAAATTCGGCCGCGTGTGTCGCCGCTTCGAGATAGGTCGGATCGCCCAGCACTTGCGCGCCGCGGGCGAAGGCCGAGATCATCAGCCCGTTCCAAGCCGTGATGATTTTGTCGTCGAGATGCGGCCGGGGCCGTCTCTGCCGCAACTCGAGGAGGGTGGCGCGGCGATAACGCATGGACTCATCGACATCCAGTTCGCTCCTGCCGAAATGCTTCGCCGTCTCAGCGAAACTTTGAGGCTGATACAGGATGTTCTTGCCCCGAAATTCTCCCTGCGGATCGCTCTCTGCCGGCGCGTTACCGTCCGGTTTGACGCCATATTGATATTCGAAAACCTCGGCATATTCGCCGAGCGCCTCGTCGATCTCCTGTTTGGTCCAGAGATAAAAAGCGCCTTCCGCTTTCTCGCGCCCACCCGGAGTCGTTGGGCTGTCCGCGTCTTCGGCGGAATAAAAGCCGCCTTCCGGACTGGTCATGTCGCGCTTTACGTAATCGAGCGTATCACGCGCCACGTCCTGGTATTGCAGGTCGCCGGTGATTTGGTAGGCATCGAGATACGCGCTCGCCAGTTGCGCCTGGTCGTAGAGCATTTTCTCAAAGTGCGGCACTCGCCAAAGCCGATCGACCGAATAGCGATGAAACCCGCCGCCGAGTTGATCGTGAATCCCGCCTGCCACCATTTTGCGCAAGGTGAAGAGCGCCATCCCGAGTGCCGCTTCCCCGGCCTCCGCTCCCTCGGGCGAGCGATGATAAACATTGAAAAGAAAATTGAGTGTGACCGGTCGTGGAAATTTCGGCGCGTTGCCGAAACCACCTTCGGCCGCGTCGTAACTGCGCGCCGTCTGCTGGTAGGCAGCATCAATTAATTTCGCGTCCGCTTTGCCCGTCGCCGGCGGCGCGGCCGCGGAATGCGCGATTGCAGTCATGATCTGGTCGCCGCTCTCGCTCAGCTTGACGTGATTATTTTCCCACGCCTCGGCGACGCGATGCAGCACTTTGAGAAAGCTCGGCTGCCCGTAACGATCCTCCGCCGGGAAGTAGGTGCCGCCGACGAATGGCTTGAGCGTCGGCGTCAGAAAAACACTCAGCGGCCAGCCGCCGCCGCCGGTTGTTGCCTGGACGAAGGTCATATAAACGCGATCGACATCTGGGCGCTCTTCGCGATCGACCTTGATATTGACGAAGCGCGAGTTCATGAAAGCGGCGACTTCTTCGTTCTCGAACGACTCGCGTTCCATCACGTGGCACCAGTGACAGGTGGAGTAACCGATCGAGAGAAAGATCGGCTTCTTCTCGCGCTGCGCTTTTTCGAATGCTTCCCTGCCCCATGGATACCAATCGACCGGATTGTGGGC
Organism: Chthoniobacterales bacterium; assembly: GCA_025980625.1. Classification (GTDB taxonomy): domain Bacteria; phylum Verrucomicrobiota; class Verrucomicrobiia; order Chthoniobacterales; family UBA10450; genus JAICXG01. The sequence continues at coordinate 2,949 of JAICXG010000084.1, read as the reverse complement.
GTGCTGCAGAAGATAGGGCGACTTTTCGTGAATGAGCCGATTGCTGTGCTTTTGCACATGCGCGGGCGGCACGGTCGCGGCTGGCGTTGAGGTCACGTTTGCAACTTAGGCCAACTGCGTGCATTCGAAAGCGCAACGTGCCCGCGATTGACGCAGTTCATCTTATTTTTCTCCTGATCGCGGTCGGGGTCGTTGCCTTTCTTTACTCCTCGGTGGGGCACGCCGGGGCTTCCGGTTACATCGCGGTGATGACTTTGTTTGGGCTGGCCGCGACCACGATTCGGCCGACCGCGCTGCTTTTGAACATCCTGGTAGCCACGATTGGGTCGGTCCAGTTTTGGCGAGCGGGTTATTTTTCCTGGCAATTGTTTTGGCCCTTCGCGGTGCTCTCGGTGCCGGCGGCTTATTTGGGAGGACATTTGCAATTGCCCGTGACCGTCCTGCGAATCCTCATCGGCGTTGTCTTGCTTTTCTCGGCGCTCCGCCTCTTCTTTCGCAAGCGCGATCCAGACGAGGCCGAGCCTCCCTCACCCGCAGTGGCGATCGTGCTGGGCGGTTCGATCGGGCTGCTCTCCGGCCTCACCGGCACCGGAGGCGGGATTTTTCTCACGCCGATGCTGCTCTTTTTCCAATGGGCGAAAATCCGCCCGGCGGCAGCGGTTTCGGCGCTGTTTATTCTTTTGAATTCGATCGCGGGTTTGGCTGGCTACTTGACTGCAAGCGGCTCGGTCCCATTTCTTGGCCTCATCCTGGCAGGGGCTGCGATCGCCGGCGGAGCGGCCGGTTCTTATTGTGGAAGCCGGCGATTTCCAACTCGCAGCATCTCCCTCGCTTTGGCAACGGTGCTCGTGATCGCCGGGCTCAAGCTGATTTTCACGCGCTGACAAGGCTGCACGTCGACGCCAGCTCGGGATGACAAACAGAAGATGCTGCGACTAGATCAGCTCGATACGCGGTGCAGCTTGCGGCAACCATGGGTTCGCACGGTAATCGGAGGCCAGGATCGCGTCGATCTGTTGGCGAATGAGATGAAGGAAAGCTTCAACATTGAACCGATGCCGCATCGGCACATACGGGGTGAGATTTTTTTCCGCGAGTCGAAATAGGCGCACCGCTGGATAGAGTCGCCGCCCGTCCTTCGGATGCTCGGGCCGTTGGTATTGCTTTTGCAAATGGACGAACCCGCCCGCCGCCTGGATCAGCCCTTTGAAATAATTCGCATCTTCCGTTTTCGTCTGCAGCCAGAGATGTTCGAGGACGTCGTGGGCTTCGTAATAGCGCTGCTCGTTCCAGCAACGAAAGAAGCCGAGATAACACGGGTGCGCGGCCACGTCGTCAGGCGTAGTCTCCGCCGTTTGACCGCTCAGCTCCTCGAGGAGCCGGGAAATTCTTTGGCCTTTATCCACGAAAAGCTTAATCTCGTTTCGGCGGAGATGACCGGCAACCGAGCACGTATTCTTTTCCGAGGGAGGGCTCGTGCGCGCATGGCGACGAGCGACGGATGACGGCGGTCGGGCTCACGATTCTTCTCTGCGCGATTGGTTTTCTGATCTTCTGCTCGGCGCTCTTTTCCGGCCTCGAGACAGCGCTCTTTTCTCTCAGGAGCCATCAGATCCAGCGGCTCCAGGCACAGCATCCCTCGCTCTCGGAATTCCTGCGCAACTTTCGCGAGAATCCACGGCGCGTTCTCAACGTTCTCCTCCTCGGCGACACGATGGTCAATGTCCCGCTCGTGGTCCTCTGCCTCGTGCTCATTTGGGAAGGTCCCCTCCTCACGCGCGTCCCGGCCTGGGTCGCGGCGCTCGCGATTTTTGCCCTCGTCGTCCTCTTTTGCGATCTCATCCCGAAGCTTCTCGCCCTTTCCACCGCTTATCGCATCTCCGCGCTCGGCGTTTTCACCCTCCAGACACTGATGCCGCTCCTCGATCGGGTCGGGCAGTTCCTCGAGAATATCAGCAACGCTGTGATCGATCGGCTCACGCCGGCGAAGTTGCGCGTCCGTCCGCGGATGAGCGACGAGGAACTGGAGACGCTCGTCGAGATGGGCGAAGCCGAAGGCACGCTCCAGGAAGCCGAGGGCGAGATGATTCAGGAGATCATCAAGCTGGGCGATAAAACCGCGAAGGATTGCATGACTCCGCGGGTCGATACCTTCGCCGTGCCGGATGATTTGCCTAACGACGAAGCAATCGCGCGCTTCAAGCAGCAACGGCACCGCCGCGTGCCCGTCTATGCCGAAACGCCGGACCAGATCCTCGGCATCGCAGATGTAAAACAATTCCTTCTCGATCCTTCGCAGCATTACACTGAGACGCTGATCCCGCCTTCCTATGTGCCGGAGACGATGCCGGCGCTGAAGTTGTTGCGCCGGTTTCTCTCCATGCCGCAGGCGATGGCGATTGTGGTCGACGAATTTGGCGGCACCGAGGGCATCATTACCCTCGCAGACATTATCGAGGAAATTATCAGCGACGCCGCGCCGTTAGGCGACGCCGAGCTTTACATCGAGCCGCTCGACCAATGCCATTTTCTCGTCAGCGGAAATGCTCGGCTCGACGACCTGCGGGAGCATCTCGGGTTCGAACTCGCGGCCGACGGGATCGACACCATCGGCGGTTATGTTTTCAACCGGCTGGGCTATTTGCCTAACGTCGGCGCGACGGTCGAGATTCCGCACCTCGCGATCACGGTGCGGCGGGTGAGCAAGAAGCGGATCGAGGAGTTGCTCCTCGAAAAAACCGGCGCGGGCGGGGAAGCAGTTGCCAACGGCGTCGAAGGACCCGAATCATGATTGCCTGGCTTGTCATTCTCTGCGCCTGGATCACCTCCTTTATCTTTGCCGGGATTGAGGCCGGCCTGCTTTCGCTCGACCCGGTGCGGCTGCGTTACCAGGTGAAACGGCAGAATCGCTCTGCCATTCTCCTCGATCGTCTCCTCAAAGAACCGGAG
>JAICXG010000087.1 GCA_025980625.1 Chthoniobacterales bacterium | reverse complement strand
CGCAGCAATCGCTGGATCACACGGTCGAAGTAGAGCGAAATTTGGACGCCATCCTGCGCGACCTACTCAGCGCCGAAAGTGCCGCCCGCGGCTACGTGATTACGGGCCATTCTGATTTGCTTCCTGCGATCGAATCGGCCCGGGCGGAAGCGGAAGCGCAGATCAAAAAGCTCGGGCAATTGTTTCAGGACAACCCGACTCAGCACGAACGGATCATCAGCTTGCGCAAGTTAACCGAGGAAAAGTTCGCAAGCATCGCGAGCCTCGTGCAAGCGGCCGGGGCGGCGGGAGCGCACATGCCAAACCCGGAACTCGAATCCTCGCAGCAAACCATGCAATCGCTCCGCGCCATGCTCGACCGGCTGGAAAAGGAAGAAGCCGGGTTAGAGAAAGTTCGCGAGCAGCGCCTGCAAACCGCTCGCTCTCATTCGGTGACCGGCGGCATCGCGACCCTCGCTCTTGGTTTCTTCGGCGGGATCGCGGCCATTCTGATTTTTAGCGGCTCGCTTGCCCGCCGGATGCAGGTGCTGTGCATGAATGCACGCGCCCTCCGGTTCGAATCGCCGCTCCTGGCTCTCTCGCCGGCGCGCGATGAGATCGGCGAAGTGGAGAAAGAACTGGAGGCGACCAGCACCGTGATGGCCAGGAGGAGCGAGAAACTGCGCCGCAGCGAAGCCCAGCTCCGCGCTATCATCGATCACACGACCGCGCTGGTTTACATCAAGGATCTCGATGGTCGTTATACCCTCGTGAATCGACAGATGGAGGAAGCCTTCGGGATTCCCGCCCGACATTTCCTCGGAAAAAGCTGTCGCCAGATTTATCGGGCGGAATACGCCGCCGAGATCGAGGCGCGCGATCATGAGGTTTTGCGCTCCGGCGAGCCGCGCGTCTTTGAAGAAGAAGTCCTGCACAGCGGCGTCATACGGACGTATCTCTCCCATATCGTCCCGCTGCTCGACCGAGAGGGAAAGCCGTACGCGCTCTGCGGAGTGGCGAGCGATATCACGCAGCGTTCGCAAGCCGCGGCCCAACTTCATCAGCAACTCGAGCAAACCGGTCAGCGCCTCGAGCAGGAGAGCACCCAACATCAGCAGACCGCCGAAGCCTTGAAGAGCACGCAGGCCCAGTTGCTCCAGGCGCAAAAGATGGAAATCATCGGCCACCTCGCGAGCGGCGTGGCCCATGATTTCAATAACATTCTGACCGCGATCATGGGCTACGCCACTTTGCTCTGGAGCGAAGCGGAGGGCACGACCCAGGATTACGCGGCCGAAATTCTTCAGGCGGCCGAGCGCGCCGCCACCCTCAGTAAACAACTCCTGGGCTTCGGCCGGGTCCAGCCTAACGAGCCTAAGATCATCGCCCTTGAGCCGGTGATTCGTGATGTCGAAGGCATGCTCCGCCGGGTGATCGGCGATACCATCAGCCTCCGCACCGCGATCGAGCGCAACGTCGGCACCGTCCGGGCCGATCCCAGCCAGATCGAGCAATTGCTCCTCAACCTCGTGGTCAACGCCCGTGACGCCATGCCGACCGGTGGCCGCATCACCATCGCGCTCCGGCAGCGCTCCGGGCAAGGGAATTCGCCTAACGACGGCGAAAATTGCGGCGATTCGGTCGAGCTTTCGGTGACCGACGAAGGCACCGGCATTCCACCCGAAGTGCAACGCCGGATGTTTGAGCCATTCTTCACTACCAAACGACCCGGCCAGGGAACCGGCCTCGGCCTCGCCACCTGCGAGATGATCGCGCAACAGAACAACGGCCGAATCGAGTTCACGACCGCGCCCGCCAAGGGCACGACCTTTATCCTGCGGCTTCCGTCCTCCGGCGCGCCCGTCCCGGCTCGACCGGCCTCAGGCAACCAGACGAGCGCGCCCGGACAGGGCACCTTGCTCGTGGTCGAGGACGAACCGGCCGTGGGCGAGATCGTCGCCCTTTTCCTCCGCGATCTCGGCTACGAGGTGTTGACGGCGGAAAATGGCGAAGCTGCCGAGCGTGTCATCGCCGGTTGCGAGCACGAGATCGACCTCATTGTGACCGACCTAAGTATGCCGCGGATGAATGGCCGTGAGCTGCTCGCGCGCCTCTCCCGTAATAATCCGCGGGTCCGCGTTATTCTCACCTCTGGCAACGAAGAGTTACTCGACGACGCGACGACCGAGTCGCTCGAAATCGATTTCCTGCCCAAGCCTTTCACCCGCCAGGGCCTGGTCGAAAAAGTGCGCGCCGTGCTGGCGAAGTAACACGGCTTCTCGGCGCGAGCCGCCATCTCATAAGCGGACTCAGATCAAAAACCGGTAAACCAATCCTACTAAACCCGCGGCGATAACCACAGGGATAACATCCCAGTTCCATTTCCACATCCCGAGAAATGCGACAAGGGTTATGCCAAGGCCGAACCAATCAACGCTGCGACCGTTCGGAAAAAGCGCGTTGAGGGCGAACCAAACTGCCAGGTTCAAAACAACGCCAACAACCGCAGCCGTGATTGCCGAGAGGGCGGTCGTGAGTTTGACGTTGCCACGCAGCTTCTCGATGTAAGGGCCACCGAGAAAAATCCAAAGAAAGCACGGGGTGAAAGTCGCCCAGGTAGTAAGCAGTGCCCCAAGCGTCGCGGCCAGCAGCGGTGACAGTCCTTGCGGGTGCTGCCAGCCGCCCATGAATCCGACAAATTGCAGCACCATGATCAAAGGCCCAGGTGTGGTCTCAGCAAGACCGAGCCCGTCTATCATCTGGCCGGGCTTGAGCCAGCCATAGTGAAAAAGGGCCTGCTGCGCAACGTAAGGCAGGACCGCATAGGCGCCCCCAAAGGTCACAACTGCCGCTTTGCTAAAGAACACACCTTCTTTAAAAAGAGTGTGATCCCAGCCTAACCATAGCCCGGCTAAAGTGACCGGAGCCGACCACAATAGTAACCAGACAACTGTTACGCGGATTGCCCGCGAAAAAGACGGCTGAGTATGTGCCGGTGACTCTGTTTCGTCATCGAGCACTGAACTGTTCCCACTCTTGCCGTGGCCAGCAACGACGTTGAACTTCGATGTCCAAAAATAGCCACCTGCAAATCCAATCAGCCCGGCACTAAGAATAATGATTGGGAACGGCACCTTGAAAAAGAAGATCGCGACAAATGCGAGCGCGGCGATCGTCCACATCACTTCGTTCTTGAGTGCTTTTCGCCCGATGCGGATAAGTGCGACGGCGACAATCGCCATCACTGCCGGTTTAAGTCCGTAGAAGATAGCCGCGACCCATGGCACGTTACCATAAGCGGCATAAATAAAGCTGAGCGCCCAAAGAATGAAGATAGAAGGAATAACAAAGAACGCGCCGGCCACGATGCCGCCCCTGGTCTTGTGCAGGAGCCATCCGATATAGGTTGCAAGCTGCTGCGCTTCCGGCCCAGGAAGTAACATACAGTAATTGAGCGCATGGAGAAACCGCGCCTGACTTATCCAACGCTTCTTCTCCACCAACTCACTCTGCATGATCGCGATCTGACCGGTCGGTCCGCCAAAGGAGATGAAGCCGAGCTTTAACCAAAACCGAAATGCTTCGCCAAAGCTCGGATGGGGTGTTTGAGCGTGAAGGTTAGTCTTACTCTCCGAAGCTCCTCGACTCATCGGCGTAGAAGGAATTCATAAAGGCCATCGAAGCACTTGAAGCCCGTAGCCAGTATCTCGTCATCGCGCATCCCGCTTTTGCCCCAGCCCTTCAGCACCCGATCAATGCCGATGCATTCGACGTGCTGGAATTTCGCATCATCCAAGTCGGCGTCATGAATCATCTCGCCAATTTTGCGTACGGCTTTGTCGATGAGATCAAAACGACGGAGGAGCGTTTCAAACGTGCAAAAGTCGCCATGGTGGGAAAACTCCACACCCACCATATCGAATGGGATGACGTCCCGGCCCGATCGCGGCTCGATCGCGAAAATGAATTTCGCTTCCGGGTCGATGAATTTGCGAATCAGCCAGGCCGAACCGACGCGGTCGATCTCCGGGCGCGGACGCGTCTGCCAGCGCTTGCCGCGATAATTTTTGCGATCGAGGCGGGGCCACTTTTGCTTCGGGCTATCTTCCGCGCGACCTAAGAGCATTGCCACTTCGTGTCCGCGCGGGCTGTCGAAGAAATCGATCTCGCGCAGCTCGCGGAATTGCCGCGTGATTCGCTCCAGCTCCGCCGCCCCCTTTTCCGCTTGTGCTTTTTGCTTCCTGCTCAGAAATGCTTGCAGCCCTTTTTTCAGGGCGATGTACTCCTGATCGCGGGCGGAATTAAACAACGAGACGACTTTCTCTGGAGTAAGGCCTTCGATCTCCTGCGCATGAACGAGAGTTGCTTCGCCCCCGCTCTCGCGAATGTGGTTGGCGAGCCACTGAAACTGCTCGCGCTGGGTGGGCGCGTCGGGCAGCAAATAAGTCGAGGTGGTGAACTGCACCGCACCCACCTTCCTCAAGCGACGCCAGACCGCGACGCGCTCGGTATTGCGCTTCGTCGGCAGACTGTAGAGGAGCAAAAGCCAGGATGGCGGTCCTGTTTTACTGCGGTTCGCCATGAAGGTGAAATACGTATTGCATTACATGATTGCGCTTACATCCAAGCCTTGCTACAGGTTCGATCAAAGGATGCAATAACCAAATCACTGTGAAAAAAAATCATCGCGACTTTGTCATCCGCTCCAGGACCGAACCACGAATCCAGGCAATTCGTATTTTTGCGGCGCTTTGCCTCGTCCTCGCGCAAAGCGCCTGGGCCGCGCTCGACACCGCAAAGATCGAGCAGATCACCGGGCTTAAGGGAAAGCTGACGGCGGACGTTTACAAAATTAGCTTCTCGCGAGAAGACGTGAAGGTGACGGTCGGAGGGTGGACCATGCCGCCATTCATGGGGCTGGGGACCTGGGCCGCGTTCACCGGCGACAACGAACACGCGATGGTGATGGGCGACACCGTGCTTTTCGAAGATGAAGTCAACGCGGCGATGTCAACCGCACTCGAAAACGGACTCAGTGTCACGGCACTTCACAACCACTTCCTTTTCGATCAGCCCAAGGTTTTCTTCATGCACATCAGTGGCGCAGGCAGGGTTGAAAAGTTAGCCGGCGCGGTGAAGAAAGTTTACGACCGGGTCAAGGAGATCCGCGCAGCTAGTCCACGGCCGAAAGACTCATTCGGCGGAAAAGCGCTGCCGGAGAAAAACAATATCTCAGCCGAGCCGTTGAACATCATCTTCGGGATGAGCGGCGAAGCGAAAAACGGAATGGTGAAGTTCACGCTCGGCCGGAGCGCGACCATGCATGGCATGACTATCGGCAAAGAGATGGGAGTGAACACCTGGGCAGCGTTTGCGGGTAGCGATGACAACGCTGTGGTCGATGGCGATTTCGCCGTGACGGAAGACGAATTACAGCCCGTCTTAAAATCGTTGCGCAAAAGCAACATCGACATTGTCGCGATTCATCAACACATGACGCACGAAGAACCGCGGATCATGTTTTTCCATTATTGGGGCAGAGGCGCGGCCAAAGATTTAGCCCAGGCCATCAAGGACGCGATCGGGTTGCTGAAGATCACTTCGCCAAAGCAAGATTGAATCGCTGCCTGACCGGTAAGAAAATTTGCTTCGCGCTTGCGCTGCTCTCCAGCGGTGGCGCCTTCCCGGCGCATGCGCAAAGCGATGCGCCCCTAAAGCTGACGCAGACAATCCCGCTCCCAGGAGTCGAAGGGCGCATCGATCATCTCGCTCTCGATACCGCGGGCGAAAGATTGTTTGTCTGCGCCCTGGGCAATAATTCAGTCGAAGTCGTCGACCTGCGCAAAGGCCAACGAATCCATTCCATCACCGGCCTCGGCGCACCACAGGGGATTGTCTATGTTCCTGAGTCAGTGCGCATCCTTGTAGCAAATGACAAAGGCGGCATTTGCAGGATCTACGACGGAAAATCATTCCAGCCACTTGGGGAGATGAACTTCAAAGATGATGCGGACAATGTGCGCTACGATGAAGCCGCAAAGGAAATTTATGTCGGCTTTGGCAGCGGTGGGATCGGCGTTATTAATGCAATCAACGGCAAACAACTCGGCTCGATCAAACTCGCCGCGCATCCCGAAGCTTTTGAGATAGAGAAACACGGAAGCCGAATTTTTGTAAACGTTCCTAATGCCAGGCAGGTAGCGGTTATTGATCGCAATCAAAGGAAAGTGATTGCAACCTGGAAAACTATTGGCGCCTTTGGAAATTTTCCGATGGCGCTGGATGAAACCGATCATCGGCTGTTTGTCGGATGCCGTCTTCCGCCGAAACTTGTCGTGCTCAATACCGAATCCGGCGATATGGTGGCAAGCAGCGGAATCTCCGGCGACCCCGATGACATTTTTTACGATAGCAAACGCCACCGCCTCTATCTCATCTGTGGCGCCGGCACGATCGACATCATCGAGCAAAGGAGTGCCGATTCCTACGAGCCGATGACAAGACTCCCGACCGCAGCTGGTGCGCGCACGGGAGCCTTTATGCCGGAACAAGACAAGCTATTCGTGGCCTTCCCACATCGCGATTCGCAACCGGCCGAAGTGCGCGCTTATCGCGTTGAATAAGTGATCGTAGTCGAACCGAAATGCCGGCGCGGTTTAACGCGATGAGAATTCGCTGCCTCTCGCTTGGCATAGGTTTCCTGATGGCGATTGATTCGGTGCAAGCCGGTCCGCCATTCGTAACCGACGACCCGGAGCCGACCGCGCCGGGTGGGTTCGAAATCAATCTGCCGTTCATCCTGGAACGCACTCCAGGCGAGACAGAGATGGATGCGCCCTTATTCGATATCAACTACGGACTGCCGGGGGCGCAGCTTAAGTTGGAGTTCCCCATTGAGATCATGCACAAACACGGCGATGGCACCAGGGCTGGCGCGGGCGACCTGGTGCTCGGCGTGAAATCGCGGTTTTTTAATAATGAGGAGTCGCATCTTCAATTTGGCATTTATCCGCAGTTGTTAGTGCCGACGGGCGATTCGGCGCGCGGCTTCGGCGAAGGCCGGCCAGCGTTTCTGTTGCCGGTTGTGGCGCAGAAAAGTTGGGATAAGTGGACGCTCTACGGCAACGTCGGCTACTGGTGGCAAACTGCGGCCCAAACGCGCAACTATCTGTACGCAGGGGCGGTCCTTGAACGTGACATCGCCGAGCAACTGACGCTTGGTTTCGAGTTGTTCGGCAATTCACCGAAAGAGCGCGGTAGCCAACCCGATCTCGCGTTTAACCTCGGAGGCGCATGGAGGTTGAACGCTCATCTTAACCTGCTCTTCGCCGGTGGACGCGACATTGTGGGAGACACCAGAGCGATGGCTTACGTCGGTTTGCAGGTGCTTACGAAATGAAACAGGAAATGGTTTTTATCTGCGCAACAACAACAAGCCGATGATCGCGAATGCAACGCCGAGAATCCTCTGCCAGGAGGGCGCTTCATGGAAAAACAACATCCCAGCGATGGCCATAATGGCAGCGCCACCTGCGAGAATCGCGGGCACGGCGGAAAGCGGTCCGCCGCGTTGAAAAAGAAGAAAAAACATGATCGTGCCAGCCCCGACACAGATCCCGGTCAGCAGTGAGTAATTCAATCCCGCAATGTTGAATTTTTGATTCCAGCGCCCGCTTAACCAAAGAAATGCAAGGTAAAGAAAGATCGACAATGCAGCACTGGCTTCGACCACGAAACCACCGAGGCCATCACCGATCCGTTCGGCCGCAAGCCGGGTAAAGATTTGATGCGCGCCGTAAAGAATGGCGGCGACGACTGCGTACCAGAACCACGCTTCCATGAAACCAGAAGTTAGCATGCCGGATGCATCTTGGCCGAGACAGGCTGGTAACCTATCTTCCGGCCAGATACTCCCATTCCTGCAACGCAATCGGAACGTTGCCATTTCTCCATAGGAAATCGTGGAAGTTGCGCAGATTAAACTTTTCTCCCTGTTGCGCGTCGGCGAGAAATTTCAGGATCTGAAGTTTGCCGATCTGATAGGTCAGCGCCTGACCGGGTCCGGTTGAAAAAGCGATCGCCTCCTGCCGCGCGGTCTGCGCATCCATCGGAACGTTCTCCTGCAAATATTTCGCGGCTTGCTCGAGCGTGAACTGACCGAGCGCGAGTTTTACATCCACTTCGACGCGGAGCGCGCGGAGTCGCATAAAATTGTAAATGATCTCGCGTGTGTGCGGGCTGTCATCGAACAGGCCAGCCTGCAACATCATTTCCTCGGCGTAAAAGCCAATGCCCTCGTTCGCGCCGGAATCGTAGTAGTGACGGCGGATAGGGTCCTGGTGCTTCCAGGAGAGACAAAGCTGGAAGTAATGCCCGGGAATGCCTTCGTGGACGGTAATCGGGCGCGGATCCATCGCGGTCGCGCGCCAGAAGTATCCCAGATTCTCTGAGGGTTCGGGGACATAGCGCACAGAATCTTGATTTAACCGCGATGGCGACGTGAAGTCGTCGGTCTCAGTGTATCCGAGCGCCCGCAAATACTCCGGTGTCGCTCGCAAGGTGTAATGCTGAACCCAGTCGGGCACCGTCAGGATATTATGCTGCTCGAGAAACGTGCGGACTTGCAGTTCCTTCGTCGCCGCGTCCTTGATCCAACTGTCGATGTTATGCGCGAGCTTGAGGGGCGGCACATCGTGGTTTCGATTTCTCTCGAACGTTTCGAAACTAACAGCACGGTTCCATTCCTGCTGACCCATTGCGAGAATTTCCTCAGGCGAGAACGGATAAAGCGCGACGTTCTTGAGAAAGAAAACGTAGGCTTCGCGCCCAAGCGCGGTTTGCTGCGGCAATGACGGTCGCAGCTTCTCGAGATGAAAACGGAAATGATCCAGCGCATCCGCCGCTTCGTCCGTTGCCTTGGTTAACTCCTGCTCTTTAAGCGTGGTCGAGGCCCCTAACGAGCTCGCCATCTTTCGCAGACGTTCACGCACGCCTTCCAGATTTTCGACCGCGACTGTTGCGAACGGCGCCGGTGGTTTCGACAGGTTCTCTTCTCCTTCTTTAAGGATCGACGGAATGTTTTCGATCCGCGTCAGAATCTCGCGGCTTTGCGCTTCATCGAATGGACCAGGCAAGGTCAGCGCTTCGGCGAGCGCGGTGAGAGTTTGCTCGAGATAGAAGTTGGGATCGCGCTTCCAGCGGGGATTAATCTCAAGCTCCCAGCGGACGCGAGCAGAGGCCGAGCCCATCAACTTGTAATCGACTTGCTCCGGTACGGACCAACCGCGGGTGTCGATCGTATGATAGTGCGCTTCGAATCCGGCCAAATCTTTCCGCCGCTTTGCAATGCTCGCGCCTGACCAGTCTCGCATGCCGCCTGGCCGCTCCATTCGGTTCACGTCATCCCCCGTGAAGGGCGCATATCTCGCCCGCCATTGCCAAAAGTCGTCCGCTAATTTCTGCAGCGGCTCGTTAGCCGCGGTCGTCGCCTGTGCAAACGCGACAAAGATCCACAATGTAAGCGCGAGGGCCGATCGTAACACAGCGGCGCGATTGACCATTGTTACAGCCGCAGACCGTCGGCGCCGCGGTGGAGTTTCACGTTGTCGATTCACAGCTTGAGCAGTAGCTTTCCTCATGAGCACAGTCATCGCCAGCGAGGAAAAAACGAAGCTCAGCCAGCTCGAACAGCTCAAGAAATTTACCATCATCGTTGCCGACACCGCTGACTTTGAATCGATCAAAGATTTCAAGCCGGAGGATGCGACGACAAACCCGAGCCTGGTTTATGCCGCCACACAAAAGGAGCAATACGGCCATCTCATCGAGGCGGTTTTAAAAGATCGAAAGAAATCCGGCCTCAGCGGTCACGCACAGATCGAAGACATTTGCGATCATCTCCTTGTCCAGTTCGGGAGCGATATCCTGCAGATCGTGCCCGGGCGCGTTTCAACCGAAACCGATGCGCGTCTCTCGTATGACATCGAAGGCTCGATCAACAAAGCGAGGCGGCTGATTCAACTCTACGCCGAACGCAAAATTCCTCGTGAACGAGTTTTGATAAAAATCGCCTCGACCTGGGAAGGACTGCTTGCCGCCGAGCAACTGCAAAAGGAGGGAATCCGCTGCAACCTGACCTTGATGTTTTCGCTCCCCCAGGCGGTGCGCGCGGCGCAGGCGAAGGTGCAGCTGATCTCGCCTTTCGTCGGCCGGATTTACGATTGGTACAAGGCGCACGAGAAACGCGATTATCAGGGAGCGGAAGATCCCGGCGTCCAGTCCGTGACCGAGATTTACACCTACTACAAGAAGTTCGATATCCCCACCGAAGTAATGGGGGCGAGTTTCCGAAACACCGGCCAGATCATCGAGCTGGCCGGATGCGATTGCCTAACGATCAGTCCGGAACTGATGGAAGAGCTTGCCAGGTCGACTGAGCCGGTCGAGCGGAAACTTGATCCGAACAAGGCGAGGTCCGCCGCGGTTGAGAAGCTGTCGCTGGATGAAAAGACGTTTCGCTGGATGCTGAATGACAACGCGATGGCCTACGAAAAAACGGGCGAGGGAATTCGGAAATTCGCGGCCGACGTCGTAAAGCTGGAGAAGTTTGTCGCGAGCAAGCTGCAGGGTTAGTTGAAGTGGTGAAGTG
>JAICXG010000023.1 GCA_025980625.1 Chthoniobacterales bacterium | reverse complement strand
GCGCCCGATCGCGACAATCACGCGTCGCGCGCGAGTCACACTCCTCCCTTTGTCACCGTGATAGAGCAGGATTTCGTCGAGCCCGCGCGCTTCCAATCGTTCGATCCGCTCCTGAGTGAACTCGATTCCGGCGGTTTTCCGCTGCGCTTCGAGTTCTTCGAGGAGCGGTTCCTTTACCTTCGCGGTAAAGTGCAGACCGCCCTCTAGCTCTAAGTCTGTCGGGTAGGTATAGATCGGCTTGGCCTTGGGAAAGTTAGCTACTGTCGAGAAAGGCTGAGTCGCTTCGAAAATTTTAAAGTTCAGTCCCGCTTTTCTCGCCTCAATCGCCGCCGAGACACCCGAGACACCGCCGCCAATGATTGCCAGGTCGATGACTTCATTGGACCCGCTCGGAGCGGTGCTCCCGCTAGTCAGGTTCTGAAAGTCGCGCTCAGCGAGAATCGCGCGGACCGCCTCGGCGCCGGTCTTCGAGGAAAACTTAAGCAACGGAATCCCGGTAAGATCCCCAACGATGCGGACACCGGGAATGTTGGTGACACCGTGCTCACCTGACTCGGGCAGCTTCTCCACCACTCCGGCCGGCCAGCGGGTGTGCAGCCAGCGGGTATAACACTTGATCGGATTAAACATGAGTGCTCACGAATTCGGACTGAAGGATGATGCAGAAAGTACGGTCGCGAGTAAACAGCCGGCAGTGTGAGAGGGCCGGAACGCGGAGCTATTCCATCTTCGCCAGCTAATGGCGCGCTCCCATTCAGCTGTCATGCGGCGGATTTGTCGAGCGCGCGCCCACTTCCGCTGCTACAACCGCGCCCTGCGCGATCGGCGATTTGTTTGCGTGACCGAATTAGCAATCCAGCGCCGATTTCCCATCGGCGCGGAGGTGATTTCTCCCGAGGAGACGCACTTCCGCGTCTGGGCGCCAAAAGCGAAAGGAATCGAGGTGGCGATCGAAGCTTCGAGCGATCGGAATGCGCGCCGCGAATTTCATCCGCTGGGCCAAGAGCCGGGCGGATATTTCGCCGGCACATGTCGAGCCGAACCGGGAATGTTCTATCGGTTCCGGGTTGATCGGAGCGAGAATCTTCATCCCGATCCGGCGTCGCGTTGGCAGCCGCAAGGGCCGCATCGCTCCTCGTGCATTGTCGATCCGAGGAGTTTCAAATGGACCGATGCCGACTGGCCGGGCGTGCGCCTGAAGGGCCAGATTGTTTACGAGATGCATATCGGCACCTTCACACAGGAGGGAACATGGCGGGCCGCGACGGAACAACTTCCGGAACTGGCTCGCACCGGCATCAGTCTTGTCGAAATGATGCCGATCGCCGAATTTCCGGGCGAGTTCGGCTGGGGCTATGATGGCGTCGATCTCTTCGCTCCGTGTCATCTCTACGGCACGCCGGATGATTTGCGCCGTTTCATCGACCGCGCTCACTCGTTAGGCATGGGCGTCATTCTTGACGTCGTCTACAATCATTTTGGCCCAGACGGCAATTATCTCGTCATCTATTCGGACGATTATTTTACCCATCGTCACGAGACTGACTGGGGTGATCCCCTCAATTTCGACGGTGAAAACTGCGGCCCGGTGCGCGAGTTCTTCATCACGAACGCGCGCTACTGGATCGCTGAATTTCATTTCGATGGCTTCCGTTTCGATGCGACCCAGAGCATTTTCGACCGCTCCCCAGAACACATCCTCGCGGCCATCGACAAAGCTGCGCGCGAGGCCGCGGGCGAACGTTCGCTCATTCTTATGGCAGAGAACGAGCCGCAGGAAATCCGTCTCATCGGGTCGCGAGAGACGGGAGGCTACGGTCTCGACGCGCTCTGGAATGACGATTTCCATCACAGCGCGCTCGTCGCTCTTACCGGACGCAACCCCGGTTACTATAGTGATTATCGCGGCGGGCCGCAGGAATTTATCTCGGCCGCGAAGTATGGCTTTCTCTTTCAAGGTCAGCATTACTCCTGGCAGAAGAAACGTCGCGGCACGCCGGCCTTTGGTACTCCGCCCGAGCGTTTCGTCGCTTTCCTCGAAAATCATGACCAGGTGGCTAACTCCGCCAGCGGCGAACGAACGCGCCTGCTTACTTCGCCTGGTCGCTATCGAGCCATGAGCGCGCTCCTCTTCTTCGCCTCGTGGACACCGCTCCTCTTCCAGGGACAGGAATTTGGCGCACTCACTCCCTTCGTTTACTTCGCGGACGTAAAGGACGACCTGCGCGAGCCGGTGCGGAAAGGGCGCTTCGATTTTCTTAAGCAGTTCCCCGGAATCGAATCGGAGGCGGTGCAGCGGCGGCTGCCCGATCCGTCGGCCTTTGAAACCTTCCGGCGGTGCAAACTCAACTTCTCCGAACGGTCGAAATTTCCGGAAGTCCGCGACCTCTACACCGATCTCATTCGATTGCGGCGGGAAGATCCGATTTTCTCGCGCCAGGAAGCCGGCCAACTCGATGGCGCGGTGCTCGGGCCGGAGGCGTTTGTCCTGCGATTTTTCGATTCGTTAGGCGAAGACGATCGCCTCCTCATCGTCAATCTCGGGCGCGCCTTTGAAACTCGCAGTCTGCCTGAGCCGTTACTCGCGCCGCCGATCGAACGGCGTTGGGCGCTGCTTTGGTCGAGCGAAGCAACTCGCTATGGCGGCCCGGGCGAGGTGCCGATCGAGAGCCCGGGGGGCTGGCAGATTCCGGCCGAAGCCGCGGTTGCTTTGCGCTCGATTTCCCTTGGCATGGAAGGATGAACCCGCAGCACATACGACAACCGCGGGTCATGCCCTGGCGAGGCGATGATGGCGCGCGCGAACTGCTGCTCACGCGCGAATGGCTCGTCACCAATGGCCTCGGCGGTTATGCTTCCGGCACCATCTCAGGCGCAGTGACCCGCCGCTACCACGGCATTCTCACCGCCGCTTTGCCGGCCCCTTTCGGTCGCACCGTGATGTGGAGTCATATCTCGGAAGTGCTCTCCTTCAGCGACAATGACTTTGTCTCGTTAGGCGCAGAAGAGCGCGCCGGCGGCCGGCTCAATCTTCATGGGTCCGATTACCTGAAAGAATTCCGGCTTGAGAACGGTCTCCCGCTCTGGACTTATGAGGTCCGCGGCCTAACGATTGAAAAACGGCTCCTCATGCCGCATCGGCAGAATACCGTTTTGCTGCGCTACCGTCTCCGTGGCGAAGGTCCACGCCCGCGCCTCGACCTCCGCCCGGCCTTCAACTTTCGGCATTACGAAGATCCGGTCGCTTCTTTACCGGAAGAACCTTACGAGGTGCGGGTCCTCGCCGATCATTATGAAATCCGCGACCCGGAGAGAAAGTTCCCGGCCTTGCGCATGCGGATGAGTGATTGCGCGGGCGATTTTGTCGTCGATCCGCAGCGAATTCACGAAATCATTTATCGGAGCGAGCTGGAGCGCGGCTATGACTCGGAGGGCGCACTGTGGAGCCCTGGCGTTTTCCGGATTAACTTCCAGGAAAGCCAGAGCGCCACCCTCATCGGCTCGACGGAAGAATGGTTGATCGTGGAAGTGCTGAGTCCGGAGCAAGCCGCCGGGGCCGAGCTGGACCGGCGCGAAAGGCTCCTCGACCAGGCACACCCGGCAGTCCGCGAAGGTGTCGCGGCCGAGCTCCTCTTCGCCGCTGATCAATTCGTCATCAGCCCGGCCGGGCGGGCCGAAGAAGCAGCCCGCGCCCATGCGTACGGCGATGAAGTGCGCACCATCATTGCAGGTTATCACTGGTTTACCGACTGGGGCCGGGACACCATGATCAGCCTCGAAGGGCTGACGATCACAACCGGGCGCACCCTCGAGGCCGGTTACATTCTTCGCACCTTTGCGCATTACGTCTGGCACGGACTGATTCCAAACATGTTTCCCGACGGGCAAAGCTCCGGCGTTTATCACACGGCCGACGCCACCCTCTGGTTTTTCCATGCCCTTAGTCGTTACCTCAAGGCGACCAACGATCGAGTCACTCTCATGATGCTGCTGCCCACCCTCGGCAACATCATCGAGCACCATCTTGCCGGGACTGACTTTAATATTCACGCTGACCCCGAGGATGGCTTACTCTGCCAGGGCAAGGAGGGTTACCCACTCACTTGGATGGATGCGAAGATGGGTGATTGGGTTGTAACTCCTCGCCGCGGTAAGGCAGTCGAGATCAACGCTCTTTGGTATAACGCTCTTCGCCTGATCACCGGTTGGATGCGCGACTCCGGCGACGACCACAACGCCGATCGTTATGCAAAGCAGGCACAACAAGTCGAGCGCTCCTTTAACCAGCGCTTCTGGCTAGCTGACCGGGGTTATCTGTATGACGTGATCGATGCTCCGCAAGGTGATGACGACTCGATTCGGCCGAACCAGATTTTTGCCATCTCCCTCGCCTACCCGGTGCTGGCGCGCGAGCGCTGGGAATCGGTCGTTGCCGTGGTCGAAAAGGAGTTACTCACTCCCGTGGGGCTGCGCTCGCTCTCGCCGCACAGCCCTGATTACAAGAAGAACTATCACGGCGACCTGAAAACGCGGGACGCGGCTTATCATCAGGGAACGGTCTGGGCCTGGCTCATCGGGCCCTTCATCGATGCCTGGCTGAAAGTTCATCCTAACGAACAAAGCAAAGCGCGCGAATTCCTGCGCGCGTTCCCGGCTCATTTCGACGAGGCGGGCATCGGCACAATCAGCGAAGTTTTCGACGCCGAAGCCCCGCATAGGCCGCGGGGCTGCATCGCCCAGGCCTGGAGCGTCGCCGAGCTCCTGCGCTGCTGGGTGAAGACCGAGCCGGTGGGTAGAGATTGAAAACAGAGTTGATGTGGGCGCAGCCTTTCGGTGAAAGATAAGGTTGCGCGCGTCGACGCATCCTGCTCCGAATCAGAGGAGAGATGGCCGAAACCGCGGAACAACTGTCGCAGCGTCCGGACGTACGCGAGGCGCTCGACCAGACGACTGGCCGCAAGCGCCGCACTCCGGCAAAAGCTGACCGGTTCTGGTTCGTTAGTTACCTTCTCCTGCTTGCCGGGTGCGCGCTGCTCTACTTCCTCTTTGGATCGCGCGTTATTCCACTCAGCAAGCCGCCGGTCGACCTTGCCCATCGTCTGATTCGGGGCGCCGGGATCATCATCCTTATTCTCGCCATCTCGAGTGCCATCTCTCTCTACAGCATTGCCCGCATCTGCGACGCTTCCACTCGCTTCACGCTCAATCGCGTCAAGCGACTGCTCGTTTTTCTTCTCGTCATTCTGGTCGCCGTCTCGGTCATCTTTGTTAATTGGTACACCGCTCTCATTTCTGTCGGCGTTCTTTCTGTGATTGCCGGCCTTTCCGTGCAGTTGCCCATGACCAGCTTCATCGGCTGGATTTATATTCTCGTTAGGCGACCATACCGGGTCGGGGACCGGATCCAGATGGGCGACGCCACTGGTGACGTGATCGATGTCGGTTATTTGGATACAACGCTTTGGGAATTCGGGGGCAAGTATATCTCCGGGGATCATCCCAGTGGCCGTATCATCAAGTTCCCAAACTCAAAAGTGCTCGACTCGATCGTCTATAACTATTCGTGGCCGCTCTTTCCTTACATCTGGAATGAGATCCAATTCAACATCGGTTATGAAAGTGACCTGCAATTTATCTCCACCACCATGCAACAGATCGTCGAGCAAGAGTTAGGCGAAGAAATGATGAAGCGGGTCAATGAATACCGGCGACTTCTCGCCCAAACTCCGATCGATGAACTGGAGGTGCGGGAGCGTCCGCGGGTTATGTTTCGGGTGAGTGACAACACCTGGCTGGAAGCAATCGTCCGCTATCTCGTCGCTCCGCGCGAAGCCGGTTCGGTGAAAACCCGCTTGATCAAAAAGCTCCTGCCCGCTCTCAATGCCGCCCCCGACAAGGTGCTCTTCCCGAAAGGCGCCAATCGCTAGGCGCAACGCCGGCCCCGAATCCATTCTCCGAGCCAAAGGCGACCGGGCAGGCGCGTCCGCTCGAATTATAGATATTCCACAAGGGAAGAAAGGAACAACATGAAGAAGATGATTCTAATCCTGGCTTGCGCGGCGATCGCTCCCCTCGCCCTCGCGCAAACCAGCAGCACCACGACAACGACGTCCGGAGATGCTGCCAGCACTCAAACGACCACGACCACGACGTCGGCCAATGGGACAGTGACCACATTTCAGCCCGGACAGACAATCGTCGTGCGCCAAGTAGGGATAACCGACCCGATCAGTTATGCACTCGGTAAAACTGTGCAGTTTGTCGACCGGACAGGGAAAACGATCGAAGCTTCGATGATTCATCCCGGCGTTCCGGTGCAAGTCTACTACGATACCGCCGGCCAAACGCGGACGGTGACAAAGGTTGTCGTAGACCAGGACTAAACCCACGGGCATTCCTCATCAGAGTTAAGACCGCAGCCAATTACAATGGCTGCGGTCCATTTGCTAGGGGCGGTGCAATCAGATTGCTGGGCAAATGCCCGGCTGCTGGAGGCGCGCTCCGGTTGACGTTACCAGCCGGTCACGATAGGCTCTCTTAGAATGATCAATGTGACCGATCGCGCTGTCGATCACCTGCGGGCACTCCTTGCTGAACAGCCTGCTGCGGCGGGCACAGGCTTGCGCGTGCAGGTGGCCAAAGGCGGTTGCTCCGGCATGCAATACGAAATGTCGCTCGACGAGCGCCACGAAGGCGATGCCATCGTGCAACGTGAGGATGTGGTTTTCCTGATTGACCCCGAGAGCGCCAATCTCCTTCATGACGCCACTCTTGACTTCGAGGACGGGCTGACCGGCGCCGGCTTTCGTGTCCTTAATCCCAATGCCGCCCGCACCTGCGGCTGTGGCAGTTCGTTCGAGCCGGTCCGCCCAGCCTAAGGATTTCCGAACGTGCACGATTGGCGGCGGCCCGACATGGAACCGGATCTCTTTCGCTTCGATAACTATCCTGGCTACGAGCGGAAACGAACCAATTACTTTGCCTGGACGATCGCCATTCTCCTCCTCTGCGGAGTAGCGATGGCAGCATGGCTCGGCAGCTTCTATGTCATCGGCCAGCCAGAGCGCCCTGAGAGTTATCGGATCCTGCAAAAACTTCACAAGATTGAGCCGCCGAAACGCTTCGCACTTACGGCCGCGCCAGCCGGTGAGTTTCTAAATCCGAAGCAACTCTACGAGCGTTACTCCGTGATGCGACCGGCGGAGCTGGCGCGCAAGGACGCGGAGCTGACGCGCAATTTCATCCGCAATTTCCAGCACGTGAATGGGCTCGTGACCTATGTCGTCGGCCGTTTCAACATCATGGGTGCGCGCGAGCTCACGCCGGACGATCTGTTTACGACCGGTGCGGTGGCCCTGACGCGCGCGGCGGACAAGCCGGAGTTACTAATGGAGCATGTCTTCACCACCGCGAACGATCACGACGCCAAGCTGCTCGTCGAGCGGCTCGTCATGGGTATGGATGTGAGACTGGAGCGCAGCCATGATCTTTCCGCCGTCATTCACGCCGAGCGCTTGCCCGATGGCCGGGTGCAGGTCACTGCCATACCATTACTCTATGGCAGTTACACCATGACACGTGGAACTGGCACCTTCAGTCTCGAGCCGCCGAAGGAATTGAATCTGGCGGCGGGTTGGCCGCTCTTCAAGACCGAGAAACGTCACCTCGTGGAAACCCGTTACGACAGTTATCGGGCGCGCCTTGCGCCGCCTACGAGCACATTGCCAATCCTCGGACTGGCTCCAGCCAAGACCGAGCCGCCGCCTGAGGACGCACTCGTGAGAGTGGAACCAGCCATGCCATTACAAGAGGAGCCTTCCCCGCCAGCGACACACCGTCGGGACAAAGCGATTGCCTCGGCAAAAACCGGAAACAAAGAGGCCCTGGCATCTTCCTCCTCAGTCAGGATTCGGCGTGCCCGCCCGGTGAAAGAGGAGACTTCGCCTAACGAGGATAACTCTGCCGCGAGCGGCGCATCCCCTGCCCCGACAGTGATGCGCGCCTTACCCGTGACCGGCGGATCGCCCGCGGTCGCACTCACTTCTACGACTGGTGCGACTTGGAAAACCTTCAGCCCGGGCCAAGCGCCGGCAGGCCGGGTGGTGGATGCCTCCGGTTTGCGCGAGGTCGCGAACAACGGCACCCGCGGCGAGCGCATTTATCTCAAAGGCCAGTTCGTCGTCAACTTCGCCGATGCCAGCCGCGCCGTCCTTCGCCCGACCGGCGCGCCGTCACCTGACTCCGGCGGGCTCGGTCGCAATATCCGGGTGATTGTCGATTACCCAGCCGGCGCAACGTTACCCGACCCGGGCACGACCTTGAACCGGGACATTACTCGCCCTTACGAGATTACGGAGGTGCGTCGCCAGTCCGACGGCCAGCTCAATGTCTTTGTCCGCGAGATCATCAAGCAATAATTCTCCACGACATCGTCAGCCAGGGCGTCAGTGCCACGTGAGTCACACCCCCGGGCTGCACGCCTGACTTTCGATCGCGGTGAGAAGTGTACGGCTTGCCGCTGGCGCTATCTGGGGCAACTTCCCGACCTATGGCGACTAACCAATCCGGCATCCCAGCCGGCGCGGAAACGATCGTCCGCACGCCGGGTAATCTCCTCGCGGGTGTCGGCGAGAGGAGTCGTTCCATGCTCATCGAAATCGGGAGTCTGTTCTGGTTCCTCATCAACACAGTTGCCGAAACACTCGATCGGATCCGGCGCGGGCGGGTGCCGTTTCGAGCCATAAGTTTTTTCCGCTATACCGAACGCGCCGGGGTCGACTCGGTGCCGCTGGTTGCGATGGTCTCGTTTTTTCTCGGCCTGACGATGGCGCTGCTCACCGGTTATCAACTTCAGCGATTCGGGACCGAGCGGCTTGTGCCTGGCTTGGTTGCGATTGCTTTCACTCGCGAACTTGGACCGCTCCTTACCGGCATCATGCTCGCGGCGCGGATTGGGGCTTCGTTCACCGCCGAGCTTGGCACGATGCAGGTGTCGGAAGAAGTCGAAGCGATCGAAGCAATGGGGATCGGGCCGCTGCGTTACCTGGTCGCCCCGCGCATGCTGGCGCTCTTTGCGCTCATGCCCTGCCTGAGCCTGATCTCGAGCATCGCCGCAATCTTCGCCAGTGCACTTATCTCACGCGCCTATTTCAACATCGCCTTTGTCTATTTTCAGGACCTGGTGCTGAATGCGCTCCTCATTCGCGACCTGGTGACCGGCATCTTGAAAAGTTTCATGTTCGGCTTGTTGATCGGGGCGATAGCCTGCTATCGCGGGCTGACGGTGAAGGGAGGTGCGGCCGGGGTCGGAATCGCGACGACCTCGAGTGTGGTGACGGCGATTACGACCGTGATCGCTTTCGACACCCTTTATAACATCGTCTACATCGTGTTTTTCCCGTGAGCGATCGGCTTCATCATGTCGTCGAGCTGCGGGATGTCGAGCTCGAGTTCCCGGAAAAGAAGGTGCTCGATGGCGTCTCGCTGAGCGTCGAGCCGCTCGATCGGCTCGTGATTATGGGCCAAAGCGGCAGCGGCAAGAGCACAATCCTGCGTCTCATTCTCGGCATCCTCCAGCCGACAGCCGGGAGGATTTTCTTCAAGCAGTTCGAGATCTCACGCCTGAGCCGGCGCAAGCTGCAACAAGCGCGGGCCGACATCGGGATGGTCTACCAATATTCCGCCCTTCTGAGCTCGCTTACGGTGGGCGAAAACATCGCTCTCCCGCTCCAGGAATTGACCCGTAAATCGCCTGCCGAGATCGACCGGATCGTGGATGAAAAGCTCGACCTTGTCGACATGGTCGAGGCGAAGAAGCAGATGCCCGCAGAGTTAAGTGGCGGCATGCGCAAGCGCGTCAGCCTTGCCCGCGCGCTCGTGATGGAGCCGGAGCTGATTCTCTTCGATGAGCCTTCCGCCGGACTCGATCCGGTGATCAGCTCGGTGATTGACGAATTGATCATCAGCCTGAGCGAGCGCTCGAAGGTGACCTCGATTATTGTGACCCATGAGATGGAGAGCGCATTTCGCATCGGCACGCGAATGGCTATGCTCTACCAGGGAAAAATTATCGCCGATGCCACGCCTAACGAGTTTAGGAAATCACAAGACCCGGTCGTGCAGCAGTTCCTGAGCGGCAGCACCGAAGGACCAATCCTGGAAGGAAGTAAAGATGCAGTTACGTCGAAGTGAGATCATGACCGGGCTGCTCGTGCTGAGCACGGTCGCGGTCCTTACCTTTATTCTTATCCTGCTCGGCGCCCCGGGCCTTTTCCGCCCGCTCGTCATCTACAAGCTCTACTTCGATAATGCTGCCGGGATTAAGCTCGGCGCGCCCGTTCTGCTCGCCGGGCGCAAAATTGGACAGGTGAAGAACCTCAGCTCACCGGTGACACGGGAAGAAGTAGCCCACGCCATCGAAGCGGCGGGCAATCTCGGCACCATCCCGAGTTCCGCCGGTCCGGGCAGGACGGCGCCTTCGCTCCCGCGTCTCGAAGTGCGGATCGACGTCGAGGTCGATCGCACGGCATTCGTTTACAAGAACTCTAACGTCCGGCTCCTGACTCTTGGATTGTTAGGCGAGACAGCTATCGACATTTCCGGCGGAAGCGATCACGCCAGTCGGGCCGAAGCCGGGCAGGTCTTCATCGGGAATCGGGTGCCCGATTTCTCCGAAGCGGTCGCGGGTTTGTTAGGCATCATCCAGCCGGTGGCGAGCGAGGCGACCGCGACGATGAAAGAGTTGCAGAATACCGCGAATAACCTGAGCAAAATTACCGAGCCCGATTCCCCGCTCACCCTCGGGCTCGGGCAGTTCAAAATCTTCACCGAACATCTGAACGAATTAACCGGACCGGAGAGCGACCTGTCCAAGTCGCTCGAGCACATCGAAGACCTGAGCAATCAACTGACGAAGAACGACAACATCGCGGTCACGCTTTCCAACTTCCGCGAGGCCTCAGAAAAATTGGATTCGGCCCTCGCCAGCCTCGGACCGGATTTGAGGCAAACGCTGCGCAACACCAAGGACCTGAGCGCGACCTTGCGCACGCAACCATGGCGCCTCATCTGGCCGAGCACGAAAAAATATCCGCCGGAGGAGGCGAGCCCAGTTCCGGTGCGGCGCGCGAGCCGCGTTACGCGCCGGCCTTAGCTCAGCGACTCGAGCCGCTGGAGCAGGTCTTTCTTGCTGGTCATCCCCGTGACCTGGTCGCGCAACTGTCCGTCCTTAAAGAAGAGCAGCGTGGGAATTGCCCGGATATTATAGCGCGCGGAGAGGCTCTGGTTGTTGTCGACATTCACCTTTGCCACCACAACCGAGCCGGCCTTTTCCTTCGCGATTTCCTCCAGGATAGGCGCGATCATTTTGCACGGACCACACCATTCAGCCCAGAAGTCGACCACCACAGGTTGATTGCTCTTGACCACTTCCTTTTCAAAATTTGATTCGTCGATCGTTATCGCGCTCGAATTTTCCATGTTTGTTACGAGAGATAAATCCAGAGTTGAATGACAAAAACCAAGGCCGAGATGCCAAGCAACGCCCAGCACAACGGCATTGGAACCAATTCAACTAACTCCGGCGTCGCCGCCTCCGCAACTTTGACCGCCGGGGAGGCGGTGCGAACCACGGCTGCGGCCGGAGCGCTCGGCGGCTGAATGGGACTCAACCTGACGGTCGCTTTCATGGGCGAGCCGCTCGGCCTGATGCGCGCGGTTTCCTTTCGCGGGCCGACCGGCGCAGGCTGATCGAAAGCGATCGCGCCTAACGACGCCGCGGCTTCCGGAGTTCCTCGAGATTCGGTTGAGATTGCCGCTGCGCTTTCGATCGGCATCGCGGGAGGTGCAGGTGGAGTCGGGCCGGCTCCCGGCGGCGGACCGGGCGGACGATCCGGCGGCCGCCGGGGCGGAGTGATACGGACGGTTTCTTTTTTCGGTTCGTCGGCCATTTCTAGAATCCCTTTGTCTGGTTTTCGCGCCGATGTGTGTGTCAGGCCGCCGGCCTTTTGTCAATTCCGGAATCGCTTACGCGAGCAGATCGTAGCCGCGCGTCCCACAAATTTTTCGCCGGACGAATTCCCCGGCCGTCGCAGTTTCCAAGAGGAGAACGCGGGTATCGACCTCCGGCGCGTCTGCTTCCGTGCGCGCGATCAATGGCTGCTCGACGAGCAGTTTCAATTCGCGCCCCACCTGGGCGGCTGCGATTTCGCGCGCGATCTTCTGCTGCAATGTCATCGCCCGACGATAGCGGGAATTTTTTTCCGCCGGGGAAATCTGCTCCGGCATCTTCGCCGCGCGCGAGCCGTCCTCCCGCGAGTACTTGAAAACGCCAAGGCGTTCGAAACGTGCGCGCTCGATGAACTCGAGCAAACTCTCGAATTGCGCTTCGGTTTCGCCGGGAAAGCCGACGATGAACGTGGTGCGCAGCGCCACGCCGGGAATACGGGTGCGCAGCCTAACGACCAAATCTTCGATATGAGCACGTGACGTCTCGCGGCGCATCCGGTCGAGCATTGCTTCGTCAATATGTTGCAATGGCATGTCGATGTAACGCGCGACCTTCCGGCATTGCGCGATCGTCTCGATCAGCTCGTCGCTCCAATGCGCCGGATGCGTGTAGAGAAGCCGCACCCAGAAATCACCGTCGACTTGCTCGATCTCGCGCAGCAGGGCCGCGAGCGTCGGGCCACGCGACGAGTCGACCGGCTGGCGCGGACCCGCCTTTCCGGACCACAAGTCCATCCCGTAATAAGTCGTGTCCTGACTGATGAGGTTGATCTCCTTCACTCCTTCCGCGACGAGCTGCCGGATCTCCGTCAGCACTGAAGCGGGCCGACGGCTGCGATGCCGTCCGCGCATCTGTGGAATGACGCAGAAGCTGCAAGGATGATTACAACCTTCGGCGATCTTCAGATACGCGCTGTGCGCCGGCGTCAGTCGAAACCGCGGTGTATCCCAATTGGGAATATAAGTGGGACGCGGCGTAACGAGATTGTGACCCGCGGCCCCGCCGATAAGGTTTTCCACGATCGCGCCAAGCTCGCCCACCTGATCGAGACCGATGAAAGCGTCAACCTCCGGCATCTGCTCGTGCAATTCCCTGGCAAAACGCTGCGACATGCAGCCGCTCACGATCAACTTCTGATCCGGCCGGCTCGTTAGGCCGCGCTCTTGATGCGCTTCGAGAATTGCCTCGATCGATTCCTCTTTTGCCGAATCGATGAACGCGCAGGTGTTGACCACAAGCACGTCCGCCTCCGCGGCGTCCGCAGTGATTTGCATCCCGCGCTCGAGCACGCTCCCGAGCATGATCTCGGCGTCGACCAGATTCTTGGCGCAGCCGAGGCTGATCATCCCGACGCTCGTCGGCCGCCGCGATGTTTGCGGCGGCTTATTCAAAAGTGACAGCCTCATCGCCGGCGGCAAGCTCCGCTCCGTTTTTCGTAATCTCGACCGCCCTGCGATCAAGCACGCGGACAGTGATATGCCGGGCGCGGAACGAGAGCGCCGGACGGTTGGCATCAAGCCAGTCATCAAAAACCGGCTGCGGATTTCCATCCAATTTTACCCGCAGATAAGTCAATTGCCGCGGCTTGATCTCGATCTGATTTGCGGCGCCCGAGCGATCGTTAGGCGGGGGCGAAACTAAATCCTCCGGATGCACCGGTACGGCACGACGAACCTCCGGCTCAGTTGGCTTCGGAGTCACCGGGACCGCGGCCGCAGTCTCCACCGGGAAAGCAGCCGGCGTGCCCGTGGCCTGTGCTTCGCTCGGCGGCGGTCCGACCGGGATTGCGCGCGGAGCGATAATTTTTTCGGGCAAAGGCGTCGGCGTGACTGAAGCGACGGCAGCGGCATTCCGCCCATGGCCGGCCGGAGCGATCCGCTGAATATCGAGCAGCAACTTCACCAGATATAATCCGAGGATGAGCACGCCCACCGCGATGATGAAGGGCACGAGAGTCGGTCGACGCCGCGGCTGGCGGCGGACCACCGGGAGCGGCGCAGTGTCGGGCGCCTCCTGCAAATAGGAATACCCGTCGACACTCACCTCGCGCGAGGTTTCGAACGCATCGAGATAGGGCGTGACATCGACCTCGAGATATTTGCCGTAAATGAGGAGGAAACCTTTGGCGTAAGCCAGGCTGGAGAAGCTGGAAAAATCTTCGTTCTCAATCTCCTGCAAACGCGAGGCGCGGATCTTCGTCACCCGCGAAGCTTCTTCGATCGAGATCTTCTTGCGGAGACGGGCCTCCTGTAATTTTTTGCCGAGCGGTTCCATCGAAGACGGCGGGATTTAGACGGCGGCGTCGAGATCGACGAGAATCTCGCGCGGCTTGGCGCCTTCGCCGGGACCTAATATGCCGCGCTGCTCGAGAATATCAACGATCCGGGCGGCCCGGGTGTAACCGAGCCGAAGGCGGCGTTGTAGGAGTGAAGTGGAAGCGCGCTTCTCCTGCCGAATGATCTCGAGACATTTCTCGACCAGCTCTTCATCTTCGTCCGTCACCTCCTCGTTAGGCGCGGCCGCCGAAGTCATTTGCTCGTGCGCGGCAGCGTCGAAAACGGGCGCGCTTTGCGAAGAAACGAACTCGACTAGCCGGGCAATCTCCTCATCCGTGACGAGCACGCCCTGGGCGCGAATGAGGCGCGACGTGCTCGGCGGAAGATAAAGCATGTCGCCCTCGCCTAACAATCGATCGGCGCCGTTCTCGTCCAGGATGACGCGGCTATCGATCTTGCTCGCCACTTGAAATGCAATTCGACAGGGAATGTTTGCCTTGATCACGCCGGTGATGACGTCGGCCCGCGGCGTTTGCGTCGCGACGATGAGATGAATGCCGGCGGCCCGCGCCATTTGCGTGATGCGCGCGATCGCGCTCTCGACATCGGCCGGCGCAGTCTGCATCAGATCGGCCAGTTCATCGATGATGACGACGATGTACGGGAGGTGATCGGGAATCACGATCTCGTCGGCGCGCGGGACTTTAATCGGGCCGCTCGAGGGAGGCGCGTCATTGCTTCCTTGCTCGTTAGGCGCACTCTCCAAGTCGAGTTCTTTTTGCGTCTTCTTCTTCGGCCGGGCGTTGAATCCGGTGATGTTGCGCACCCCCGCCCGGGCGAAAATTTTATAGCGCTTCTCCATTTCATCGATCACCCAGCGCAGCGCGAGGAGCACTTTCTTCGGATCGGTCACGACCGGAATGACGAGATGCGGAAGACTGTTGTAGACCTGCATCTCGACCACCTTCGGATCGATCATGATGAAGCGGAGCTGCTCGGGTGTGAAGCGGTAGAGCATGCTCGCGATCATGGCGTTGATGCAGACGCTCTTGCCGCTCCCGGTGGTGCCGGCGACGAGCAGATGCGGCATCTGCCCGAGATCGGCGATGATCGTTTTTCCGTAAACGTCTTTGCCCAGAGCAATCGGGAGCCTGGCGCTGGTCGCGTTCCAATCGGGCGATTGCAGCAGTTCGCGCAACGTCACCTTGACCTTGCGGCTGTTCGCCAGCTCGATGCCGACCGTGTCCTTGCCTGGAATAGGCGCGAGGATATTGATCCGCTCGGCGCGGGTGGCGCGGGCGAGGTCGCGCTCCAGACTAACGATTTTGTCGACGCGCACCCCTTTGGCCGGGTAAACCTCGTAACGGGTGATAGTGGGCCCTTTTGTGATGTCGCCCGGCGCGACCGCGATCCCGAATTGCTGGAGTGTCTCGATTAACGTTTGCTGGATGTCTTCGAGCTCCGCCGGGTTGGTGGCCGCGCGGCCTTCGCTGTCGTGTTCATCGAGCAGGTCGACCCCGGGCAGTTCGTAGTTCTCGCCTTCCCAATCTTTCGCGGTCGTTAGGGCAAGCTCCGGCGCGCTCTTCGCGCCGCTCCGTTTCAGCTCCGCGAGGGAAGGCTTCCTGCGCGGCGGCGGCAGCGCGGCCGGAAGCGCGGTCGTGTCGACGACCTTCGGCTCAGGCCGGTTGGCAAATTCTTCCGGAGTGACGAACGGAACCGGCGGCTCGGAAGGGACCGCGCCTTTCCTGCGCAGTTTCTTTTCGAGCGCGCGTTGTTGTTTCGCGATCTGTTGGCGGCTGATCTCGAGCTGCTCCTTCAGGCCGGCCCGGCGCATTTTGCGGTGCAAGAGCCAGAGGCGGAAGGCGACGAAACCTTTGCGCGTCGCCAGGACAGTTTGCCTAACGAGATGAATTGGCCGCAGCCCGGTCATCAAGATCAGGCTGGCGAGGTAAATGCCGGCCAGCACGATAAAGGAGCCTCGGCCCATCGCCCGGCGAAAAGCGCCGCGGCCGAGCCAGTCGCCGACCCACCCACCTGCATGTTGGTTGTTAAAAAGATGCGGCCAGTCGCGCAGGAACCAATGCTGCAAACTCAGGAGACAGGCGCCCGAGAGAATGAACAGAACCATCCAGCCGATCCGCCGCGCGACCCGCAGGTCGGGATGAAAAAGCTTCGCCGCGCCGAAACCGAGCAAGATCGTCGCAAGCAGATACGAAGCTGCGCCGATGAGGAAGTAGCAAATGCCCGCGCCGATCGCGCCGACCGGCCCGAGGAAATTCTGTCCGGGATGCGGCGAAGAAGTGACATTGAGCGGCGGGAACCAGGTGGGAATTTCCTTCGGGACGTAAGAGATGAGAGCGAGGAAGAGGAGCGTCCCGGTTCCGAGCAGGATCAGGGCGTAGACTTCATTCCATGCATGTTGCTGAGTGCGTTGTTTCGCCACCGCGGCTCATAGTAATCTCCCGGAGACGGCTTTCAATTCCTCTTTGGACACAGGCCGCAGGTCTTGCTCAAGTGGTCGTTAGGCGAGAGATGGCGCCTTCGAGGGCAGCGCCGGAAGCAGCGAGCGCGGTTTCCCGCTCTCAGGGGCGGGCGAACTTGAACACAACCTTCGCTCCGGCCAAACACGAAATAAAAACATGAACTCAAGTACCGAAGATAAAGCCAAGGGAACGGCCAAGGAAGCTATCGGCACGGTGAAGGAAAAGACCGGTCAAGCGATCGGCAATCCGAACTTGGAAGCGCGCGGCACGGCCGAGAAGGCCGAAGGCAAGGTGCAGAACAAGGTCGGAGACGTGAAGAAGGTTTTCGAGAAGTAGCAGAAGCTCCTGGAGTTTCCTTCCGATACTCGTTAGGCGAGCGAACCCTCCCGGAGTCGTTCCTCGCCTAACGAACTCCTCCCAGTGCCTCCCGGGGGCGGAATCTTGCAGACTTGCGCAGCACGAGTCGGCGGTGCGATTCTCCTCCCGTGCGGATCGTTAGGGCGCAACCGGCCGATGCGCCGGCCTTAAGCGCGGTGGCATGGGCCGCGAAAGCCCATTGGGGCTATCCGGCTTCCTGGCTAGAGCAATGGCGCGACCAGCTCACGATCACGGCCGACTTCATCGCCACGAATGAAATCTTCGCGGCCGTCACCGACGGGCAGATCACCGGCTTCTACGGCTTGGTCGCGCGCGGAGACGTGATGCGTCTCGAGCATCTCTGGGTTTTACCGCACGCTATCGGCCGCGGCATCGGGGAAACTCTTTTCCAGCGCGCCGCGGCACGCGCACGCGCCCTCGGGTTCGCTCGCCTAACGATCGAAGCAGATCCGAACGCGGAAGGCTTTTACCTGCGAATGGGGGCCGTTCGGACGAGCCTGTTAGCGACGGAAATCGAAGGTCAACGCCGCGAGCTTCCGCTCTTAACCTACAACCTGTCATCCTGAGCGAAGCGCAGCGGAGTCGAAGGATCTCGCGGCGAACCCTTAAGCCTAACGAGTCAACTTTACCCGCCCAACCTTCCCCGCAATTTCACGAGATCCCGCGACTCCGCTGCACTCCGGCCGGGATGGCGGCGTCGGCGCGAAGACCGCCGCCGCCTGCATCCGGCAGAAAAAGAAGACCCTACTGGTCGCCCGTGTCGTTCCCTTCGTCCTGCCCGTGGTGATGCCGTCCGCCGTGGCGACCGCCGCGATCATTCTTCGCCTGGTCGAGCTTCGTCTGCTGCTCGGGTGTGAGCAGCGGGCGGATTTGCCCCATCGCGTTATCGATCACCGCTTTGGTCTTTTGCATCGCATCGCGATGAATCTGTTCGATCTGCGGCTTCGCCTGGTCGAGGATCGGTTGAACCTTCGCCTTTTGCTCGGGCGTGAGATTCAAATCTTGCGTCATCCGCTCCAGCGGATCGTGCCGAAAACCGCGGCCGCCGCCACGATCATACCCGGCATCCTGCGGGTCGTTAGCCAAAACCGAACCGCCCAGTGCAAGTGCACCGAGCGCAGTCAGTGTAATGAGTTTGAGTTTCATGTTGTTGATCATGACCGCTCGTTACCGGCACCGGTTACAAAAACTCCGTCCGGCCCGGCCAAAAAATTTGTAACCCGAACGCGCGTGTCACGGTCATCCTCGTTAGTGTGGCGAAGTCTTGGACACAATGCCGGATGATTACGACGCCGACGCACTCCTGGCGGCGGCTCGGCAGCATGACGAAGTGGCTGCGCGCGAATTGGTGCGCCGGCTTTATCCGCTCGTCCTCAAACTCGTCCGCTCGCATCGCCCACGCCGCACCGCGGAAGAGGATTTGTGCCAGATGATTTTTATTAAGATTTTTCAAAAGCTCGATCAGTTCTCGGGTGCGGTGCCGCTCGAGCACTGGGTCTCGCGCGTCGCGATCAACACCTGTCTCAATCAAATCGAGGCGGAGAAAGTGCGGCCGGAATTTCGCCACGCCGATCTGAGCGAGGAGCAACTCGCGATCGTGCACAATCTCGCCGCGACCGCGGAGGAACTCCGCCCTGACCAAAGCCTGGGCGCGCGCGATCTCGTCGAGCGCCTCCTTGCCGGACTGAAACCGGTGGAGCGGCTCGTTATCGATCTGCTTTACCTCCAGCAACGT